>CAZREZ010000487.1:0-2391 GCA_964599115.1 uncultured Bacteroidales bacterium | reverse complement strand
TGTCATTGTATAACAAATCATAAGCAATATAATTTGTTTTCCAAAGCTTATAATTTTCATAAATTTGTTTATCAATCATTCGTGTCAATTGATTAATTTTATCATTATTAGCTCTTTCTTCTATTTCATATAACTTATCATTAATTGGTTTTCCTATTGAAAGATGAATTCTTCCTTTTTGCTGAGTGATGCCTGTAATTATACTGTTCAAATCTTCACCGGGGCTTTTTTTGTAAGGAGCTTTTAACGAATAATACAATTCTTTTACTTTCGAAACATCGCAAGGTTCATACTCATACGAAATTGTAAGAGGTACTATGTTAAGCTCTGTAAAATTATCAATAAAATTGCCGGTACCACTGATGTTTAACATTTTTAGCAAGCCGGGTTCTGTTTTATCATTTCCATCCTTTGTTCGTCCTTTTCGCTGGGCAATCCAAAGAGAAGTGTTTTTCTTTGTGATAGCATAGCGCATGTAAGCAGACAATCGTTTTGAATTAGTAAGCATTTCCCTTTTTGTGCCATCACGAAAAACTTTAAACATTCTGTTTACTTTGCCTGCATCAATAATAAAGTCAGATGTCATAAGATTACTTCCGAATGTAATTTCAGAGGTTTCAAAATTATGTTCAACCAGCAGTATTTGTAAAATGGCCGAATCGAGTAAAATATCACGGTGATTTGCTATAAACAAATAAGCATTATCAGGATTAATATTATCAAAGCCCGAGCAAGTTAGTTCATCTGAAGTTTGTTTTACAATTGACCTGATAGCCTTATGCATAAATACTTTCTGAAATTCAATTGCAGAGGTAATTGTATGAATTTCCGAAATTGTTTCTGCATTAGGTGTGTCAGGGAACAGGTAATCAAGAACATTTTGGAATACAGGTTCTGCAGTGATCTTCCTTAAAGCCGGGTTTATTTCATCATCATAATAAGGTCGTATATCTTCAAAGTCAAAAGATGTATTCATAATTTTTATTATAATGAATATTTAAAACGATAATAGAGTTACTATAAATACCTATTTCATATCATCAGGAGGAATAGCCATATCTGCAGAAATGTGTTTGAAGTTTTTCTCGTCCTTCCATACTTCATTATACATCTTTAATTTTTCAGAGATAAAGTCTTCAAGTTTTTTATTCATTGCTTTTATTTTAGACTCAGGTGTAATAACCGGTTTCTTTTTATTTATCAATTCCTTAGCTCGTTTAAAAAGTTTTTTGTCATTAACACTTATAGGTTCTAATCCAACCCTGGCCTTCCATGCACCCATTATAACATTAACAATTACAATATATGTTCCACCTTCTTTAAGATCGGCAGTGACAAACTCTTTGTTCTCAGAAGATGCCCAAAAAAGTTGTTCTCCGGGATCACACTCGTATCTCATATAATTTTTCTTCTTGAATATACCAATATACTTGTCTTGATGAAAGTATTCAAAAGAATTAACACCGGCATAACCAGTAACACGTGCAAAATAAACAACTGACTTTCCTTCTGCCGGTGTTTGAAAACCTTGAGCGAAAAGAGAAGAAAATCCTGATAATGTGATAATTAAAATAATGCATAAAATTTTTAATGTTTTCATTGTCTTTTTTTTTAATTAATAAATGAATTATAAGATAGAAATATTATTTATTATATTCTTTTTCCCATTTCAAGTATTCAGTCTTTTGAATTTTAACCATAACATTATAATAAGTTCTTGCCCAGTAATTTCTAAATCCGACTCCACCTGCCTTACCACTCATTTTTTCGGTTAAAAGAACCTTTTTAGAAGCAATATCAAAAAACGTAACCCACATTATACTCAATTTTTTCGGTTTATCAAAACTTTCCATAATAAATACTATTCCAATCCCTTGTTTTTCGTTTGTATTATATTTCTTAATAATGTCTGCAATTGTTTTCTTATCCAAAGAATAAGTATCATTATTAATAACAAGCTCATCAAGCTCTGGTAGTTTATTACGTTTTTCAACTACACTCAAATCAAATAAAACAGTATCTTTATGAAACATTAATTGCAAATTATATTTTGCAGGTTCATTAATAATTAAATTGTTCCATGATGAGAAATAAACATCTTCAATTTTCGCAACTTCGGTAAAACCTTCAGAACCTATAAGTTTGATTTTGGAAAAATCCAAACCATACCATATAGCTTCTTTTGAAGTAAAAATATCTTTTATTTCCTGTGATTGTAATACCTGGCTTGATAAAACCAGGCAAATAAAGATTAACATTAATTTTTTCATGATTTTAATTTTTTGTGAATATTTCAAAATATAACGTTTGGCTATAAATTTTGTCGGGCAAATATAATCGCCTCATTATCAAGCTGCACCATTGTTTTATTTATTGTAATTAGTTTCATAT
>CAZREZ010000486.1:0-2409 GCA_964599115.1 uncultured Bacteroidales bacterium | reverse complement strand
TAAAAAAATCAGCGATTCACGAAATGACAAGATTATCAAAACAATATGATGATGTGGCATTTTTATCTTGGGCAAAACCGACTTCCGGAACCCCCAAACATATTAATGATGAAGCTATTTCAGCAATAAAAAAAGGATTAACCGGCGGATATTCCCAAAGCGAAGGATTACCTGAATTAAGAGAAGAAATTGTAAAAAAGCTCAAAAGAGATAATAATATTGAGGCAAATACTTCACAAATAATTGTAAGTGTTGGAGCAATTGAAGGACTCGCTGCATCTATTATGGCAACAATTGATCCGGGTGACGAAGTAATTCTCCCTACGCCAACATATTCAACTCATATTACACAAGTTCGGCTTGCTTCAGGTATACCTGTTTTAGTGCCACTGATTGAAGAAAATAATTTTGCTCTGGATATTGCGGCTATTAAAAAGGCAATTACGTCTAAAACAAAAGCAATAATGTTTTGTAGTCCTAATAATCCGACCGGTACCGTTTTTTCTGAAGAATATCTTCGGGAATTGGCAAAAATTGCTCTTGAAAAAAATCTTACTATTATTACTGATGAAGCGTATGAATATTTTGTTTTTGATGATGAAAAACATTTTAGTATAGCCTCAATCCCTGAATTAAGAAAAAATGTAATAACAAATTATACTTTTACAAAGACTTATGCCATGACAGGGTGGCGTATAGGTTATCTTCATGCTGACGAGGAAATTCTTACACAGGTTAAAAAAGTTCATATTCCATTTTCTATTTGTGCTCCTGTTGCTTCACAATATGCCGCGATTGCAGCATTAAAAGGAAGCCAGGATTGTGTTGAAGAATTCAAACAACATTACCTGAAAGCAAGAAATCTTATGTGCGAACGGTTAGATAAATTAGATTCTGTTTTTCAATATAATAAACCAGGTGGGTCATATTTAATGTTTCCAAAAATACTTACCGAAAATGGGGAAGATTCATTTGCATTTAGTAAAGATTTGTTAGAAAAAGCCAAAGTTTCCACAACTCCCGGCATTGCATTTGGGCCAACAGGCGAAAATCATATCAGGCTTTCTTTCTGTGTTCCTGAAGAAATGATAAATAAAGCTTTTGATAGAATGGAAAAGTATTTTAGACTTTAGATTTGTGATTTTAGATTTATTTAGAAAGCCATCGGATGACTTATATTCAAAAATCGTCAAAATAATAAAACTGTGTAGCAATTAATTAGAAAGTCATCCGATGGCTATCATTGCAAAATTCAATTATAAAAACAAAATGAGAATCAGTAATTTAATTATTCTTTGCGGCTTAGCGGCTTTGCGAGAAATTTTATGAATAATGCAGAATAAGAATAATACAGAACCTCTGGAATTTTTATTATCAAAATATAAATTTGAAATAGATAAAATTGAAAACATAAGCACCGGATTAAGATATACTGCTGTGCTTCTAAAAAACGGTAATATCGGAGTTTGTGCGAATTTGGGGCATAAAATTGATTTGGCAATAAACAATTATTCAAACATAGATTTGAAAAATTTTTCTCATCGTATTGTTTTAAATGCTTATTTCAACGCTTTGCTTAATTATTCGCATAGTTCTAAAAGTGATGTTGATATTTTTGATAACATTGATTTCAGGAAATATAAAAAAGTTATAATGCTTGGATTTATAAAACCTGTTGTAAAACAATTTAGTGAAGCCGGCATTTCAATTACTGTATTTGATTTTTTGAAAGAAGACCCTGTTTTGACTCCAATATCCGAACAAAAGAAACTTTTAAGAGAAGCGGATGCTGTTATTTTAACTTCAACATCAATATTTAATGCTACTTTTGTAGATTCGATCAATGCAACAAATTATAATTGTGATATATTTATGATAGGACCTTCCTCAATTATGGCTCCGGAATTATTAGAGTATAAAAATATTAAAATGATCTTTGGTGCTACTTTTGAGAAATTTGATGACAGAGTTTTAAAGATTATTCAGGAAGATGGTGGAACAAGAAGATTTTTAAAATTTGAAAATAAACGTATTTTACAAAAAGAAATAGATGAAACTTATATGACAAGTAAATTTTGAAGCACCTAATATAATTTTGAAAGGAATTAAAATTTGAATTAATCCCGATATCGGGACAAAATAACAGAAAATGAAAACAAAAATCGGAATTATTATTTGTAATCGTTACCACACTTGCGCAGGAGGTAAATGTTTCAGAGCTATGCAAAACAGAGATGGCGCTTTTAGTATTTATAAAAAAGAAGATGAGTTAGAAATTGTTGGATATACTACTTGCGGAGGATGTCCGGGAGGAAATGTTGAATATTCTCCTGAAGAAATGATAAAAAACGGAGTACAGGTAATTCATCTCGCAACAGGTTTGGTTGTCGGATACCCACCTTGTAATAA
>CAZREZ010000485.1:0-2467 GCA_964599115.1 uncultured Bacteroidales bacterium | reverse complement strand
TTATTTTTTACCTCATCTTAAAAACAAAACTGAAATTGAAAAAGTTGATTTATTATTAAATTTCGTTCAATACTCCATACCATATAAGATTGATGAACAGCAATTTGGTTGTGAAAACTATATGTTCGCTGAAGAAACACTGTTTTATCCTTTTGCTGATTGTGAGGACAGGACTGTATTATTAGCTCAATTATTAAAACATTACCTTGGCCTGGAAAGTATTGGTCTGGATTTTCCAGGTCACGTTTCTCTTGCCGTGAGATTATCCAAACCATTTGAAGGGGATTATCTGTCTTATAACGGACATAAATATTTTATTTGTGACCCAACTTTTATAGGTGCTAAATGTGGAAGCTTAATGCCGGATTATAAAGATATGAATCCGGAAATAATTGATTTTAATTAACTTTGTGTTTTATAAACCATAAAAAATAAAAATAAATATCACACTAATATACACAGCCATGAAAAAAATAATTGCTATCATTTTATTTGTGTGCTTGTTTGTTTCAGTAACAAATGCACAAAAAGTAATAACAGGAACAAGTAAAACAAATTTTAAATTTAAACCAACTTATGAACGTGGAATTCCTCCTAATTTGTTTGTTGAACTCAATTTTGAGGATGATGACGGAAACGGCATTCTGGAAAACAAAGAATCGGCAAGGATGAAATTAACTATTAATAACAAAGGTAATGGTCCTGCACAGGGATTACTTATTACGGTAAAAGATAATGTTTACGATACTGAATTTACTATAATTGACAAAAAAGAAATTGCATATATTCAACCCGGTAAATCAGCGGAAGTAATAATTCCTATACATGCAGGCTTTAGAGTAAAAACCGCAGAACATAAACTTGAAATTAGTGTAACCGAACATTTTGGTTATGATATGGATCCTGCTTATCTGATATTAAACACTCTTGAATACCTTAAACCCGAACTTGTTTTTTCGGGATTAGAGATCATTGATTACGGAGAAGGAACAGGAGCAATATCATCCGACGGGCAATTACAGGCTGGAGAATTGGTTAAATCAAAAATTGTAGTACAAAATATCGGTCAAAATATTTCAAAAAATGCAAAATATAGGGTTTACTCAAAAGATGAAAATATTTATATTGATAATAATTCGGGTTCGCTTGGTAATATGGCAATTGGCGAAGTTAAAGAATTCTGGATAGATATTAGTCCTAATAAAAGAGTTAAAACAACAGGTAAATTGCCTATTTACTTAAGCCTGACAGGAGAAAAAGGTTTTGGAGATCTGAATAATTTTAAATTACCTATAATATTAAATCAAAAACCACCTGAAACAGTAACTCTTGAAGTAAATGCCGACATTGAAAGCCTTCAAAAGAAAGTTGCACGTTTTGAATATAAATCGAATAAATTTACTGCACAAATAGGAACGATAAAAAAAATCAATCAGGTAGCACCTGCAAAGACAATAAGAGAAAATTCTGTTGCAGTTGTTTTTGGAATTGAGAATTATAAAAATTTACCACCTGCACCTTATGCTGAAAATGATGCTCAATTAATCAAAAAATATTTTAAAAACCGATTAGGAGTTGAACAGATAGTTATTTATACAAGTGATAAAGCAAACGGTCTTGTTTTTGATGATGTTTTTAATCCCGATTACGGTGAATTACAAAAAGCGATAATAAAAGGCAAAACCGATTTATTTGTATTTTATTCAGGGCATGGTTTGCCAGGCAAAAGCGGTGAAGATATTTACTTATTCCCATCTGACGGAAAAGTAGAAAGATTAAGTATTCAGGGATATAGTCTTAATAAATTTTATACAAACCTCGAAAAACTTGGAGCAAGCAGTGTTACAGTATTTTTGGATGCTTGTTTTAGCGGTGCTTCAAAAGCAACAGAAAAAATAAATACCAAAAACCTAATTGCGATGAAAGGTATTGTAATAGAACCAAAATATCACCAACCATGGATAAATAACAAGAATTTTTCTGTATTTACTTCTTCGGGTGTGGCACAAACATCTCTTGGTTTTGATCCATCTCAGAGCGGATTGTTTACATATTATCTTTGTCTTGGATTGCAAGGTGATGCCGACATAAATAATGACAGAAAAATAACAAATGGTGAATTAAAAAATTATCTGATAAAAAATGTAGAAGCTACATCAAAAAAAATACTTGGTCTGCAAACACCAGAATTTCATGGTAATGAAAATATGATCTTAGTGGAGTATTAATATTTTAGATTTATGATTTTAAATTTTAGATTTAATTTGGATAAACAAGGGGATGATTATATAATAAAATTATGCGAAACACATTCCCCTCCTATGTTTATGAGGGGTTAGGGGTGGTAGGGTTTAATAGAATAAATCACATAACCAAAGACAAAGTATTAAGGAATATTTATTAACCACCCCCAGCCCCCATAGCCGTCAAGTTAAGGGTTTTCAATTTTGATTATTAACAAATGTAT
>CAZREZ010000484.1:0-2468 GCA_964599115.1 uncultured Bacteroidales bacterium | reverse complement strand
GTCTTGTAAATTTATTTTTATCCCTGAATTTTTTACGTAATATTCTGTTCAGCTCATTCATTAATGTTTGTTCCGGAACATTCATTATTGAACCGCATTCTTTTACATAAACCGACCTGTATATAGCATCGGGAATAAGGGCAATTGTTTTTACAATTTCCTTTATAAGAGAAGCTTTTTTTATAGGATCGTTTTGGGTTTCTTTTACCAGAAGATTGGTTTTAAAAGAAATAAAATCTTCTGCCTTTTTACTGATAAATTCCTGAACTTCCGAAGCAGGATTATTTCTTGCATACGAGTCCGGGTCTTCACCTTTGGGAAAAAGTACTATTCTCACATTCATTCCTTCTTCAAGTATCATATCTATACCGCGAAATGAAGCTTTAACACCGGCTTCATCACCATCATACAGGATTGTAATGTTGGGAGTATATCTTTTAATAAGTTTGATTTGGTCGGTAGTCAGGGAGGTTCCTGAGGAGGCAACAACATTTTCAATGCCAGCTTGATACAATGAAATTACATCAGTATATCCTTCTACTAAAAAGCAATTGTTTTTGTTTATAATTGCATTTCTGGAAAAATAAATTCCATATAAAACTTTGCTTTTATTGTAAATATCCGATTCGGGAGAATTTACATATTTTGCCTTACTTTTTTCAGAAGATAAAATTCGTCCGCCAAAACCGATAACCTTACCTGATAAATTATGGATTGGGAATAAAACCCTACCGCGAAAACGGTCATAATGCTTGTTTTCTTTTGAAATAGTTAAGCCTGTTTTTATAAGATAATCAAGCTTGTATCCATTATTTAAAGCATGTTGTGTAAAATCATCCCATTTATCAATACCATAACCTAATTGAAATTTCTTAATAATGCTCTCGGTAAAACCTCTTTCTTTAAAGTATGTAAGGGCTATGGCTTTTCCCTCATCTTTTTTAAATAAGTTTTCGGTAAAATATTTTTGGGCAAAAGTAGAAACAAAATATAAGCCCTCTTGTTCATCTAATGTTTGCAGTTGTTCGGGTGTTTGTTCCTCTTCTTCAATTTCAATATTATATTTTTTTGCAATATATTTCAGGGCTTCAGGATAAGAATACCTTTCGTGCTCCATAATAAAATTTACGGAATTTCCCCCTTTTCCACAGCCAAAACACTTGTAAATACCTTTTGATGGAGATACTGTAAAAGAAGGAGTTTTTTCATTATGAAAAGGGCATAAACCTATATAATTAACACCTCGTTTTTTTATATTAACAAAATCTCCTACAACCTCTTCAATGCGGGTGGTTTCAAAAATTGCACTTATGGTTTCAGGACTGATCAATTGATGGTATATTTGAGTTTTATCGGAATTTTAATGTTTTGGTTTAATTCCTTAATCATTATCAACAAATTTCAAAAGCAAGCCTTTTGAATCAGGTGTTTCGCCAACAGCCCACCCAAAATACAAATTCGAAAAGAATACACTGTTTAATGTTGAAATGGTTTCTGAGTTTTGATCCAACCAATCACCACCGGCGTTTTGAGTATAAAAAACAGTACCATTAAGTCCGACAGCCCATCCATGGCTGTCATCAAAAAAATAAATATCGGTTATTTCAAAAGGTGAAAACGGATACGGAAAGTACCAGTTCTCTCCACCGTCATAGGTAAACAAATATGTCCCCCTGTCACCGACAATACAACCTATTTCATCATTCATAAAACAAACAACATTTAATTTTTCAGTTGTATTTGAACTTTGTACTGTCCAATCTGTTCCTCCGTTAATGGTTCTAAAAAGTGTGCCATGATCACCAACCACCCATCCTTCGAACTGGTTAATAAAAAATACTCCGTTCAAATCAAATTCATTTTCAGGTGGAGTTTGAGGCAGCCAACCGTTTCCCCCTGTACCGCCGTTAAATGTTCGCAGAATCACCGAAGGATTTTCATCTGATGTTCCTACAGCCCAGCCATTTAATCCGTCAGCAAAAAAAATATTTTTTAAATCGGCATTTGCAGCAATTGTCTGAGGTGCCCATGATTCACAATCGTTTGATGAAAATAATATTGTGTTATTATCTCCAACTATCCATGCTTTTAGAGCATTCAGGTAAAACATATCATACAGATTAACGTCGGATAACAAAGATGCCTCCCAATTTTCGCCCCCATCGGTTGTAGTTACATAAGTCCCTTCATCACCAAGTATCCATCCCCTAAGAGTATCTTTAAACAATATCTTGTTAAATGAAAACAATGTACTATCAATATCCTGAACTACCCAATCAGGCTCAGGTATTGGTGTATTACCTTTATTATTATTTTCTTTTTTACATGAATTGCTTAAAATAATTATGAAAATCGTAATGATAAAAATTGTAGCATTAATTTTATTTTTCATTTTATTATAGTTTTAAATATATTTTGCAAAGAAACACAATCTTAGCTCAATTGTCAATTTCTTTATTATGAAAATT
>CAZREZ010000483.1:0-2480 GCA_964599115.1 uncultured Bacteroidales bacterium | reverse complement strand
AATAATATATTTGCAAACAATTTATTATTATATATGTATATATATTATGATGGGTTGTTGTAATTTACTGAGAATAAGGAGAATAACTAAAACATTTGTTGATACGAAAAGGGATACTTTATACGAATTCGGATAATTATTTTTTTAAATAATTATTCTGATGAATTCGCTTAAAATTAAATAAATTATAATAGTGCCAACCTAAAGCTATCAAATGAACTTTTATTGAATTAAATCTTAATTGAAATAAATATTTAATAATTTTATAAGGAGTGGAGATAAAAGTAAGATATGTAAAACTGATAAATACATCAAAATTGCTAAAATTTCTGCGGATCAGTAAAAGCCGGTTACGGGTTTTCCAATATGCCTGCAGTGCGCTTTCTCTTCCAACACTCATGCTTTCTTTATGGAAAACAAGCGATTTGGGAACATAATAAATTAAATATCCTGCTTTTCGTATTCTTTCCTGCCAGTCGAGTTCTTCGTAATACAAAAAGAAAAAATTTGCCATTAAACCAACTTTTTCACAAACTTTTCTTGATGTCATCATAGCTGCACCGGAAGCAAAAGGAGTTGGTATTAGCTCGTCATATTGTCCGACATCTTTATGATTAGTACCAAAAAAATTGCTTGTAGCTGTGAATCTGGTCATAGGCTCGGAACCTGCATACTGGATAATTTCAGGATGATGATAAAACCTGACTTTTGAAGCTACCATTCCAATTCTGGGATTGCTTTCCATGGTTTCAACTAAAGGTTCTAAGAAATCGGGTTCAACAACGGTGTCATTATTAAGCATCATCAGGTATTTTCCTTTGGCAATGCGTATTCCAATATTATTTCCTCCTGCGAAACCTAAATTTTCTTCACTCCTGATCGTTATTACTTCGGGATATTTTTCTTTTAAAATTTCAGTTGGATCTTCTTTTGAAGCATTATCAACTACAATTACTTCATAATTTGGATAAGTAATTTTTCTAAGGGAATCAATCAGGTCGCAGGTAACATCTATTAAATTAAAATTAATTGTTATTATTGTAACTAAAGGAAATTTATTTATGTCCATAAAACTTAATGATTATTAAATTTACTAAATTTGTTAAGATTTAATCAGGAGATTTATTTTTTAAGACAAATTTAAATAATATTTATATAAAACAGAAAAATTATATGATTGAATTTAATAAATATTCCGGAACAAAAAAAAATGAAATTCAGAACGTAATAAAAAATATTAATAATAATTGGAGGGAAAAGATAAATAAACATGATGCTTACAAAAAGATTTTAAGTATAATTGACCTTACAACCTTAGAAGGCTCAGATACTGAAAATAAAATTATAAGCTTATGTAATAAAGCAAAGGGATACAAATTAAAAGGCAAAGGAATTCCAAATGTAGCTGCTGTTTGTGTTTATCCTTCTTTTGTTCGAATTGCAAAAAAATATCTTGAAGATTCAGGTATAAAAGTAGCTTCGGTTGCAGGTGCTTTTCCAAGCGGGCAATCTCCTTTATTTGTTAAAATTGAAGAAGTTAAATATGCAATTAATGAAGGTGCTGAAGAGATTGATATGGTAATTTCAAGAGGAAAATTTCTCGAAGGAAATTTTCAGGAAGTATTTGATGAAATTGCTGCAATCAAAGAAGTTTGCGGAGACATACGTTTAAAGGTTATACTTGAAACCGGCGAGCTTGAATCATTAAAAAATGTCCGAAAAGCAAGTGAAATTGCAATCAATGCAGGTGCGGATTTTATCAAAACATCTACTGGTAAAATTTCACCTGCTGCCACTGAAACGGCTTTTGTAGTTATGCTTGATACTATTAAAGAGTATTTTGAAAAAACAGAAAAAATGATTGGTGTCAAACCTGCCGGAGGAATTTCAGAACCTTGGCAAGCATTAAATTACCTGGTTTTAGTTAAGGATATTCTTGGAGATGAGTGGCTTGATAAAAATTATTTCCGTATAGGTGCCAGTCGTTTGGCTGATAAGGTTCTCGACCAAATATTATTTAAAAAGAAGCAATCCCAGCTATCAAAACTCCAAAAATAATGAATAAAAGATAAATTGATAAAATTATAATTGTAAGAATACCGATATATTTATAATGTAATTTCAGATAAGATAAAGCATCAGTTAATTCAGATTCATTACCCGATTGTAAAGATTTTCCTAAATTAGTTGAAAATTTAAATAAAAACCATACAGGAAAAAAATACAAAATAGCAATTAGTAAATAAATTATTGTTAATAAAACTGAGGGAAAAGACATAGAACCATCTGTAATGTAGCTTAAGCTACTTAAAAATGGCCCGAAGAATAAGGCAAACAATACTAAAAATCCTATACCGATGAATCCGATAATTGAAAGAAATTTTGTCCATTTTTTAATTTCTGAAAGAAATAAATAAGCTTGTTCTGTTAATTGAGGTTTTTCCATGATAAATAGTTTTAATGAATAATAAATTTGATTA
>CAZREZ010000482.1:0-2482 GCA_964599115.1 uncultured Bacteroidales bacterium | reverse complement strand
ATATATCATATAATCACTTTAATCAAATTATTTTCAGTTGATTATATATCATATTAATTAACTCTTTTTTATTAACAGGTTTAGCAATATAATTATCAAAACCGGCTTCTAATAATCGCTCTCTATCGCCTGCCATTGCATAAGCTGTTTGAGCAATAAAAGGAACTTTGTTATATTCGGGCCATCTTTTCTTTATTTCATTCATTAATTTAATACCATCCCATGGAAACGGCAAATTAATATCAAATAGCATAATTTCAAATATCTTTCCTTTTTTATAGTTTTCACCGATAACTTTAATGGTTTCATCTCCATCAATTGCCGAAATATTGTTGGAGGTTTTTTCTAACATTTTTTCAAGGACTATTCTGTTCATCCTGTCATCTTCAACAATAAAAATTTCAATCTTATCTTTTTCAGGTTTATCTTCTAAAGATACGATTTCTTTTATTTCTTTAGGTGCAATATCAACTGATGTATCGGTTTCAGCAATATTAAGAAAAATAGTAACGGATGTACCAATGGATTTTTTTGATTCAACTTTAACTTTGCCATTCATAAGTTCTAAAAGCTTTTTTGCAATAGGCAAACCTAATCCTGCTCCCTGTAATTCACGTGAGAATCCCAGACTCTCTTGCCTGAATGGCTCAAAAATGTGTTTCAGAAATGCTTCATCAATTCCAATACCTGTATCTTTGACAGTGATAAGAACCTGATTATCTTCAGACTTGTAATTTGTAATAACATTAATAAATCCTTTATCTGTATATTTTATTGCATTATCAATTACATCGCTTATTATTTTTGTCAAACAAGCTTCATCGGCAATTGATTTTGGAATTTCATTATATTTAATATTTAATTTCAATCCTTTTTCATTTGCCTTGAATCTATAAAGTTCTGAAATATTTTTAATTACTTCATTTATATCACATGGAGCTATTATTATCTCCACATCATTAGCCTCAATTTTACTGATGTCAATAATGTTGTTCAATAAATGAAGCAATCGGCTACCACTTTGTTCAATTCCATCTGCATATTCATAAAGTTCATGATTTTCAAGTAAAGAAAGTTCAGTAGTTAATAGGTTTGAAAATCCTATTATCCCGTTTAACGGTGTTCTGATTTCCTGGCTCATATTTGCAAGGAAGTTGTTTTTGATGTATATAGCATCTTCTGCATTTTTTAATACTTTTTTTCGTTTAACATCAGCTTTTTTTAGTTCTTCAATTTCATCCTGTAATTTGATAGCAGTTTCTTTTGTTTTTTCTTTAAGATTAGTATTAAGATCTTTTAACTCTTTGTTTAGTTCTTCAATTTGTGTGTTTTTTTCTGTTAATAATTTATTTGATTTGGTATTTAGACGATAACGACTGTAAATAATTATTAAAAGTATCACTATTAATATTGAAATGGTAATTGTTAGAATAATAATATTACGGGTTCTTGATACTTCCAAAGTCTGAATTTTAGTATCTTTCTGAAGTAATTCATTTTCTTTATCAATTTTTTGAATATTATTTTTAAAGTCGAATCCGACAACTGGTCCTTGACTTTCTACCCTGTAAAGAGAATCATTTATTGACCAATAGAGATTAGAGTATTCAAGTGATTTTTCATAGTTATTAATTTTTTTATACAGTTTTGATAAAGTATTATAAAGGTCAAGCATAAATCCAAGTGAATTAATCTGCCTGGCATTTATTTTTGCTTCTTCAAAATATGTTATAGCATCATTATATTTTTTTTCATGAATATAAATTTCACCAATATTTTTTAATGAGTTTATTATGATACTTTTATTTCCTGATTCACTGCTGATTTTCAGTGATTTTTGGAAGTTGTCCATAGCTTTATCATAATCCTCTTTTAATAAGTATTCTTTGCCAATATTGTTTAGAACTTTAGCAGTCTCATATTGATTATTTAATTCCTTGAAAATAATTAAAGAAGACTGGAAGTATAAAGTTGCATTTTCAAATTCTTTCAATTTTAAATATACTATACCTATCTTATTATAGATTTGTGCTGCTTTTTTACTATCGTTATAATTCTGAGCAACTTGCAGGGCTTTTTTCAGATATTTAAGTGCCTTATCATAATTATTCATGTAATAATATGCATTTCCTATGTTGCTTAATAAATTTGCAACTCGTTTTTTGTCTTTAAGATCTTCTTCAATTTTTGAAATAAGTAAATTGGTTTCCAGAAATTCATCGTATTTGTATAAATAATCATAAAATATCTTATTAAGATTATCAGGTGCTCTTTCTAATTGCAGTTTATTGTTCGTTTCTTCGCATAAATTCAATAATCTTATATAATTATCCAATAGGTTATAATTATCATCTAATAAATAATATGCTAATCCAGTTACACCTATTGCAATAATTTGTTCGTTTTTATTATTTGAAGCAATTGATAATATTAAAGCAGAATCACCATATTCAATGCTTTTTTGTGGAGATACATTTAAGTA
>CAZREZ010000481.1:0-2486 GCA_964599115.1 uncultured Bacteroidales bacterium | reverse complement strand
ATGAGAAATGAGGAATGAGAAATGAGGAATGAGAAATGAGGAATGAGAAATGAGAAATTAGAGATTAGAAATTAGTTTTACGGATTACGAGTTACGGATTAAATTGTTAAATAACAATCGAATTACAATTGAATGACTACTGAATGACAATCGAATTACAACTGAATAACATCGAAGCGAACGACAGAAGGAAATCCGTATGAAGCGAAACAAGCGACACGAAGTTAGCCCGCATGGGTCCGTATGAATGACAACTAATAATAAGTTTAAATTTAGGGACGAACTATAAATATTTAAAAGAAATAATAAACTCCAATAAGCAGTCTTAAATTGCAGATGTCTTTATAATTATGAACAACTCCTTCAACATCAGTTGTTCCATAAGCAGCAACAGTGTATTCAACTTCACCTGCAAATCTCATTTTACCTGAATTAAAAATAATCCTTGGAGAAACTCTGTAAACATAAGCTATATTTGCTCCTCTACTGTAATATGGTCCTGCAACATTCTCACCTGATCCAAGGTTTTTAGTGTATCCTGCAAAAAGTCCTCCCTGAAATTTTTTTCCGTTTGTATGAATGTCAGCCCAGAATGAAAGTGTGTTTACAGTTGTATAATCAACAAAATTTTTATTAATATCTGTAATACTATGAACAACATAGCCTCCAAGCATAGTAATATTGTATGTGCTTTGACCGTAAACCCCTTCAAATTTCATTGTTATTGGTCGGAGTTTATATTTCAGGAAAGCCATACCTGAAAAACCACTGACATTTTCGTCGGTTTTATATAAGCTATCGGTTTCTAATTTTGGAGTTAGCATTTTATAATCAGCTCCAACACCTGTAAGTAATTCATTTCCGTTGTCAAATTTTGTTGCATATTGCAAAGTAATGTTCATCTCTGGAAGAACTGAATTTCTCAGATATTTTGAACTTGGTCCGTCGGGTCCGGTACTTTTAAAACCTGTTTGTGTTATTGCGGATAATTGAATTTTAAAATTATTGAAATTTTGTGTTAATCGTACTTGCGGATTTCTTGAGAAAGGTTGAAAAGGAGCTCCTGTGTTGAATGAAACAGTTCCGGGATAACATCCTGTGATAAACATCGGATGCCAGTATTGACCGACAAGAAGCTCGGTATTTGTCCATGTTAATTTTGCAAATGCATGACGAAGCCGAAATCCATTAACATCTGCATTTGATGTTCCGAAAAATTCAGCTTCGATATAAGCTGAGGTTTTTGCTCCAAATGCATCAGGCCCTGTAATATTTCCCTTAAAACGTGTTTGAATGGATAAAATATTAAAATTTGATTTGGCATTAACATCTTTTCCATTAATGTCAAGTTTTTCATTTTGTGGATAAAGACAAAAATGGCCTTCTCTTACATCAACTGTTTGTCTGGAATCCCAGAAAATATCAGACTTAACAAATCCTGAAAGTTTAATTCCAAATTTTTTGTTGTCTTGTGCTACTATTATTATCGGAAAAATAAGCACAAAAAGAATAAGTAAATTTTTTTTCATAATTATTGATTTTTAAAATTTGGGCAAATATAAAATACATTTTCGAAAAAATAAGATAAGAAGGCAAAATTTTATTTTTTAGCTTATTACTGTTATATTTTCTTCCTTTAGAAGTGGTTTCCTTTGGTATTTAAGCATAATTTGTGCAATGGTAATTACATCTTTCTGACAATATTTTACGATTCGTTGCATATCTTTTTCATCCCAATAAACTCGTGCAACATCACTGCCCTTAATATCATCTTTTGGAGTAGGAATTTTAAAAATTGTAGCCAGAAGTTCTAAAGATGTATAGTTTTTATAATCACCGAATTTCCATAATTCCATCGTGTCAAGGTGAGGTATTTCCCAGGGTTTCTTGCCCGACATATTCAGCAAACCGGGTAGTTTGATGTTATTTATTAACATTCTTCTTGAAAGGTACGGGAAATCAAACTCTTTACCGTTATGAGCACATAATAAATACTTTCTGTTATTATAGTGAGTGTTTAAAAGTTCCGCAAATTCATTTAATAAAAATTTTTCATCATCACCGAAAAATGATTTAATACGAAATTCATCATTTCTAAAAAACCCGGCTGATATACAAATAATTTTACCGAACTCGGAATAAATACCTGCACGGCTGTAAAGAATATCAGGAGTGTCATTTTCTTTCTTTTTTAAAAATTCAGCTTTTTTATCCCATAACATTTTAAAATTATCAGGCATTTCGCTATAATCCGGGTATTCGGGAACAGTTTCAATATCAATGAAAAGAATGTTTTCAATATTTATTTGGTTTAACATAATGATTGGTTTTTAAATTTATTTTCAGTAAAAATACAAGATTTATAAATAAAAGCAATAAATTTATAGGCAATTAATACAAAATAATTATTTATTCTATGAATTTAAAACATTCCACATACCTGATAATAAGTTTATTAATCATAATAATTAGTTCATGTAAAAAAG
>CAZREZ010000480.1:0-2491 GCA_964599115.1 uncultured Bacteroidales bacterium | reverse complement strand
CTGACATTTTATGGAAAGCACAAACTCGCGTTGATTTAATGAATAAGGATATGCTGGACCTTGAGGATGATAGTGGAAAACCCATTATGAAATGGTTTATTCAAAAAGCTAAATGTGAGAAAAAGGGTGGCTGGACTCATTACCAATGGAAAAAACAGGGAGAAGCCAAACCTTCATGGAAATCGACCTATATTAAATTGGCAACAGCCCCTTCAGGAGAGGAATTTTTAGTTGGATGTGGAGTATATGATGTAAAAATGGAAAAAGAGTTTGCAGTTGAAGCAGTTAATGAAGCCACCTTGGTTATGAGCACGAAAGGGGATTCTGCAGCATTCGACATCTTCAGGGATAAGACTTCTCACTTTCTTTTTAAAGGTACATACATTTTTGTGATGGATACGGCTTATATTCTGGTGGTGGATCCTCCATTCCCTGACCTGGAAGGTGTAAATGTATATGAATACCAGGATGCAAACGGAAAGTATTTGTTCCAGGAATTTATGACAGTTGCCAATGAACAGGGTTCGGGCTGGATTGACTATATGTGGCCGAAACCCGGAGATACAGTACAGTCAGCAAAATCATCCTATATCAAAAAAGTCATTATCGACGACAAACAATATATCGTTGGAATGGGGATTTATCTCGATTGATGATACATTTTAACAGGTCTTAGTCGAATTAATCCCGATAACGAGGAACTCCGACTCAGCAGAGTATAGGGGTAAAAGGTTAAAGTACAAAGGCTGAAGGCTAAAGTATAAAGGCTAAAGTTTACTCTTTGAAACCTTGTTAAGTAATTGTTTAACAGGGGCTAAAGTAATGATTTTTGATTTATTAAGTGTGTGTAAATCAATTAATTCTAAAATCCTAAATCCCCATCCGAACGCCCGCCTGCCCGTCCGATTGGTGTCTTCCGGGCCGGAATGACAAAGACAGGCAGCAAAAAAAATAAAAAACTGTTCCTTCCGCGTATAAATGACTCTAATCAGCTATTGCTTCGCATACCTGATAAGGTTCAGTATATTTCTTCTGTTTTCCGCACACATAAATAAAGTTGAATGTTTCAAGATGTAAAATACAGAATAACAACATAATACAACTTGATCTTTTATGGTTTTGGGTATCCTGAAAATTTAAAGCCAATTTTTTTAAAAAAAAACAACAATCTCTCCAGGAAGATAGACAGACAAGGGTATATTCTGATTGTATATCAAATTAGAAATTTGATTTGTACTTTTGTCTTGACACAAAAGTACCAAAAAGTCAAGACTGCCTGAAATTTCACAAGAAATCCTAAGCCTTGCAAAACCCCACGACCCAAAACTCGTTGCTCCGTTCCTCAAACAAGGATCGCTTAGCGCAAGGCCAACGCCTTTTACTGCGGCAAGGTTTTCTATTGAAATTTCAGAAGGTCGTTATAAAAGCCTTGAAATTCCAGCTGATCCATTGCGGAAAACAGGAATACGAATAATATTTTAAAATTAGTGTAACCAAGCAATATTCAACTTCGTCTAATAAAGATAATATCAAAATGTAATTAATAAGTATTATTGAATTGGGAAACCCATAAGGACGCCGTGTGTTTGTAAGGAAAATAAGGAAAATAAGGGAAATAAGGGAAATAAGGTTACTTATACCCTTATACCATTATACCTTTATACCTTTATACCACATCTATCCTCAATGGAGTTGATTAATAAATGATTAGTTACTACCAAATAACGATTTAACTATGGAAATAGAAATTACAAATCTCTCAAAAACCTACTCAAATGGAGTAGTTGCTTTAAAAAATGTTTCATTGAATATTCCTACCGGTCTTTATGGATTATTAGGTCCGAATGGTGCTGGGAAGTCAACATTGATGCGGATAATTGCAACTTTACAGGAAGCCGATTCAGGCGAAATAAGATTAGGTGATATTGATGTCCTGACCCAAAAAAGGGAGGTTAAAAAGATTCTTGGTTATTTACCCCAGGAATTTGGATTTTATCCCAAAGACAATTCTTACAACATGCTTGATCATTTTATAATGCTAAAAGGTGTCAGAAACAAAAAAGAACGCCACAAAAAAGTTGAGATGTTGCTACGGCGTGTAAATCTATGGAATGAACGAAAACAAAAGCTTAAGACATTTTCGGGTGGGATGAAACAACGTTTTGGAATAGCTCACGCTTTGCTTGGAAATCCCAAATTAATAATTGTTGATGAGCCCACAGCAGGGCTTGATCCTGAAGAAAGAAATCGTTTTCATAACCTGTTGAGCGAAATCGGCGAAGATATTATTATAATTCTCTCAACCCATATTGTTGCCGATGTGAGCCAGTTATGCTCCAATATGGCTATTATAAATAATGGTGAAATACTATTTAAAGATAATCCTGTTAATGCTATCAATTCTTTGAAAGGTAAAATATGGGAAAAAGACATTCTTAAATCTGATATTGAAATTTATGAAAAAAAATATGATCTTATATCGAATCGTCTT
>CAZREZ010000479.1:0-2494 GCA_964599115.1 uncultured Bacteroidales bacterium | reverse complement strand
GGAATAATACCAGGTAAAATTTTTGAATATTTGGCAGCTAAAAGACCAATTTTATGTATAGGTCCTGTCAATGGAGATAGTGCAAGAATAATTACTAAAACACAAGCTGGATCTGTGATTGATTATAAGGATATGGATAAATTATTTAAGGAACTAAATAAATATTATAAACTTTTTCAAAAAGATTCATTGTTTGTTAAACCTATGGAAATTAAGGAATTTTCAAGAAGAAATCTTTGCGGACAAATAGTTAAACTACTTACACAAATCTCTAAATAAGCTAATTGTGAAAATAATTAATATAGTAGGTGCAAGGCCAAATTTTATGAAAATCGCACCAATTATGAGGCAAATGAAAAATGATAATGTTTTTGATCCGATTTTGCTTCATACCGGGCAGCATTATGATGTATTAATGTCAGAGAATTTTTTTTCTGAATTAAAAATTCCAAAACCTGACATTTATTTAGGCGTAGGGTCCAATACGCATGCAAAACAAGTTGCAGCTATAATGGACAAATTCGATGATATCTGTGAACAAATAAAACCGGATGTAATTTTAGTAGTTGGAGATGTAAATTCAACCATGGCATGCAGCCTGGTGGCTTCCAAGAAAGGCATTAAGATTGTACATGTGGAGGCTGGGATCAGAAGTTTTGACCGTACGATGCCTGAAGAGATAAACCGCTTAGTAACGGATTCACTTGCTGATTTGCTGCTTCCACCATCAAAAGATGCAGTTGAGAACTTAAAAAAGGAAGGGCACGATAATAAGAAAATAGAATTAGTAGGGAATATTATGATAGATACACTATTTAATTTCCAAAAGCAAATTCATGAATCAAAAATCCTTGTAAAGCTTGGTATTGAAGAGAAGTCTTTTGCAACAATTACATTGCACCGGCCCTCAAATGTTGATTCTAAAGCTGATTTTTATAATATTTTGAAGGCGATTGAATATGTGCAAAATTATCTAAAGGTAGTGTTCCCTGTACATCCAAGAACTCAAAAAATGATAGAGCGTTTTAGATTTAAAGATTATATCAGCAGAATGAAAAACCTTATAATAATTGAGCCATTAGGTTATTTTGATTTTAGTAAGTTAGTAGCTGGCTCACGCTTCGTGTTTACTGACAGTGGCGGAATCCAGGAAGAAACTACTGTGCTTCAAATACCTTGTATAACATTGCGTGATAATACAGAGAGACCGGTTACAATATCAGAGGGTACAAATGAATTAGCAGGGTCTGATACTGAGAAAATTATTGGATATGTAAATACAATATTAAATGGTGAATGGAAAAAAGGGATTATCCCTGCATTGTGGGATGGCAAAACAACTGAACGAATAATTAAAAGATTAAAAAAACCAATTTAAAACCTTCTTTATCTGTTACTGTCAATAATTGGACAATCTTTTTGAGTTGTTTTCCTGCTTCAAATTTGGGTCTTTTGGCAATATACTTTATAACGATTAATATTTGTTGATATTGACACATTTGCACTGGTATTGTTCCAAAAGCATTGAAAAGGCCACGTTTTCCGTCGCATACAATGCCTCAGATTTGGCAAAAATTCTAAATAAATTTGACATAGATTAAAATAATTAGTATATTTACATTTTTATAACTTAAATATACTACAAATGATACTCAAAAAAAATTTTCGTTTTCCATTAATCATTTTTATAATTTTTATATCATTAAATTCTTTTTCTCAGGATACTATTGTTCTTCAACCTGGAGCTTTAGAAGGCAAGGATGCCATTATACATGGACTGGATACCTGTATGAATTTAAATTGGGGTGACAATGAACAAATTCCTGCTTGTGCCTGGACTTTTGGAGGAGTTCCAGGTATTACTCGGGGAATTATTGAATTTGATCTTTCTTACTTATCTAACTCCACAGAAATTATTAGTGCCAAATTATCTTTATACGCATGGGATAAGTATAATCATATGGGGCAACATTCCATGCTTTCAGGATCAAATGCTTGTGTAATACAACGGGTTATTTCTCAATGGGATGAAATGTTAGTTACCTGGAATAACCAACCAAATACAAATACACAAAATGAGGTTTCAATACTTGAAACAAATAATCCAAATCAAAATTATCCGGATATTGATGTTACCTACCTTATTATTGACATGATCAATGATCCGGATAATAGTCATGGTTTTTTAATAAAACTCAAAACTGAAGAATATTACCGAAGAATGAATTTTTGCTCGAGCGACCATGAAAATTCAGAACTACACCCAAAACTTGAAATAATAATTTTTTGTGAATCAACCATCGCTGATTTCACTACAACCATTGATGATCTGATAGTTAAATTTACCGATGCTTCACAAAATACGGATAATTGGTATTGGGATTTTGGTGACGGGAGTTATTCTACAGAACAAAATCCAATGCATGAATATTTAAATCCAGGAACTTATAATGTTTGCCTGATAACTGAAAATTCATGTTCATCAGATACTATT
>CAZREZ010000478.1:0-2525 GCA_964599115.1 uncultured Bacteroidales bacterium | reverse complement strand
TGTCAATAAAATCAATGGTTACAAAGGATGTTCAGGGTAAGTGCGGAAAACAGGAGAATGCTGAACTTCTGCTTAATGAAGCAAAATCAATTTTTCCAAATACTATTTTATCTGAAGATGGATTGAAGGTTGATATAAATAGAAACTAATAGATACTAAACTGTGCTTGTCCATAAAGTCCGAATATTGTAAATAATTTGAATATCGAATAATGATTAACGATTTTAGATTTCAGATTTTCAGCTACTTCGCCAATCGTTAATCGATGTTCGCTATTCTTAAATCAATTTATATTTACTTTATGGACAGACTCTAATCAATAATCAATCTCCTAACTCCATCCCCGATTTCAGGAAAATAAAATTCAGCATTAAGTCCGGTGATTTTTTTGTACCTCTCCCCTACTTTTTTACAAAATTCATCAATATTATTATTTCTGACAATGTTTACTGTACAGCCTCCAAAACCTGCCCCTGTCATTCGTGAACCAATAACACCGTTGATGATACGGGCTTCGTAAACAAGAGTATCTAACTCAAATCCGGTAACTTCATAATTATTTTTTAACGAATCGTGTGAAGCATTCATCAATTTACCTAAGGTTTTTATGTCGTTGTTTTCCATAGCCCTGACTGCTTTAAGTACTCTGTAGTCTTCGGAAACAACATGCTCTGCCCGTCTTCTTATTACTTCATCAGGAATAACATCCTGTATTTCTTTAAAAGTATCAAGGCTCAATTCGCCTAAATTTTTTATACTAATTTTTTTATTAATAAACGTAAGAGCTTTTTTACATTCAGCTACGCGCTCATTATATTTTGAATCGGTTAGTCCCCGTTTTTTGTTTGTGTTTGCGATAATTAATTTATAATCATGCAAATTAAAAGGGATCTGAACATATTTAAGTGTTTCGCAATTCAGAAATAAGGCCTGATTCTTTTTTCCTTTACCAACAGCAAACTGGTCCATGATGCCGCAGTTAACACCAACAAACTCGTTTTCGGCTTTTTGTGAAAGTTTGATCAATTCAATTATATCAAAACCATATTCAAACAATTCGTTAATAGCAAATGACGTAACCAGTTCAATAGAAGCAGATGAAGATAAACCGGCACCGTTAGGTATATTACCCGAAAATAACATTTCCATTCCTTGAATTTCTTTTCCTTTTTTAATAAATTGATTGATAATACCTAAAGGATAATTTATCCACTCTCCGTTAATCTTCTTTTTTAATTTGTTAATAGGAATATTTGCCGTAAAATCAAAGTTAGTGGAAAAAAAATCTATTTGGCTATTGTTTGCTTTACGGATTAAAAGATATGTCCCGAAACTTAATGCACATGGAAGAACAAAACCTCCGTTATAATCGGTATGCTCACCAATAATATTTACCCTGCCCGGAGCAAAATAAACGAAAAGTTCTTTTTTATTTTTACCGTATTTTTCATAAAATATTTCTTTTAATTCATTTATCATAAAAGATATATTAAAATTAAAGCACACATTTATAGTGTGCTTTTTATTTGGCGAACCCGGCGGGACTCGAACCCACAACCTCCTGATCCGTAGTCAGGTGCACTATCCAATTATGCTACGGGTCCTATTTTATTTTGTACTGAAACGCATAAACTTTTCAAATCACCAAGGAATTAGAGTGTTGATATTACGTAAGTTATGTGTTCCTTGTTTTGTATTCTCGTTCAGTATCAGTTTACAAAATTAATTTTATTTTTTGAATTTTAAGAAAATAAATTGAATATATAAGCCAGGAATTAACGTAACTTATTCAGATGAATAAACCTCCTCACCTCCAACAAAAGTCTTAACAACTTTTACATCGGGGATTTTATTTATTTCAATTTTCATAATATCTTTATCCAGCACAACAAAATCCGCATTTTTTCCGGGTTCAATACTTCCTTTTTCGTTTTCCTCAAAACTGCCTTTTGCAGCCCATATTGTCATTGATTTCAGAGCTTCTTCACGAGTCAGGGCATTTTCCATTTGAAACCCATTTTCAGGATAAGCTTTAAAATCTTTTCGTGCCACTGCTGCATAAAAAGTGTATAAAGGGTTAATATCTTCAACAGGAAAATCAGTTCCGCTGATAATCCATCCGTTTTGCTGAAGAAGTTTTTTAAACGCATAAGCACCTTTTATCCGCTTCTCCCCTAACCTGTCTTCAGCCCAATACATATCTGATGTTGCATGTGTTGGCTGAATTGATGGAATAATTGAATATTTCTTAAATAATTTAAAATCATCTGGATGAACTACCTGTGCATGTTCTATACGCCAACGAAGGTCGTTTGTGTCTTTTAAAAACTCACTGTAAATATTCAAAATAAATCTTACTCCTGAATCGCCGATTGCATGTGTGTTAACCTGATAACCGTATTTTAATGCTTTTTTACAAATATTCCTGTATAAATCCGGGCTTTCCATTAACAATCCAATATTATCAGGGTCATCTATGTATGGCTCCATTAAAAGTGCACCTCTTGAACCAAGAGCTCCGTCAG
>CAZREZ010000477.1:0-2541 GCA_964599115.1 uncultured Bacteroidales bacterium | reverse complement strand
GAAGGCATGAAATATAAATTGGAATATCGAAACTTCCCTGATGATTTGAAATTACAACCAAATTAGACTAGGTATCAGGGATATTTTCTTTATTATAAGCTGTATAACTTACCCCATTTACAATCAAAATATAGCGAACCCAAATGGTACTAATGTTGTAAACAAATCATTTTACTGAACTTTTAATTCCTACAAGTTTTAAAAGGTAATAGGGTATAAAAAAGATGATACCGAAAATTAGGATTGCCAGAATGTAAGATGGAAAAACAATGTACTTTACTGCGAAGGGTTGGCTATTCAATCACAACTTTTTTCACAATAACACCTTCATTGGTTACTATATTAATTAGATATGAACCTTTTGCCTGTTTACTTAAATCAATATCTAATTGTTCACTTTCAACTACAATTGTTCTTATTTTTTGACCTTTAATATTTATTATCTCAACTTTTTGAATATTTTCTCCTTTAACTGTAATAATTCCTTTTGTTGGATTTGGATATATTTTAATATCGTTATTGGAAATATAATATTCGATATCAATTGACTGGGAATTAAACTTGAATGCATAAATTGTTTTGTCAGACAGCATGTATTGAAAATTGATTGTTGTTCCTAAATATGTAAATATAGTATCAGAAACAGCTAAATTGTTTAAAGAATCAATTTTTAATATTTCAACATTAAATGAATCCCCAAATCCACTTGGCAAAATAATATTAAAATCACAAATATTCTTTCTTTTCCCTTTATTAGAGGCAACAATAAAACATTTTGTTTTATTGTTGTCAATTGTTACTAATATATCAATTTCCGGATGGGAAGAAGTTGCATGAATTACAGAATCCAACTTATTATCAATTAAAAATTTTGTTGCATATCCTACAGGTTTAAGTTGATAAGAATTACTATAATCATACATTAAACCCTTTTTATGATGAGAATCATCAACTGTGTTAAACCAGTTAATCGAATAAACATATCCTGTATTTAAAGAGTTACACACAACTCCTGTCCACCATAAAGAGGAATAAAATGTATTTACATAATACGGGGAACTCCCATCACCTGAATTCATGTTTGTTTGTTCAATTATTATTGTTTCTAATGTATCACTATCTGTATCATTATTTGCAATAATATTATGTGCAGCAATTATCTCATCCTCATAAAGATGTGCGGATAATAAGTCTCGTTTATTCCAAATATGAAAATTAATACCATCGACATTTTCATCATAGTTTTGATAAATGTACTCTGCCCATTCAACACCAAATTCACCAGTAGAAGATGCATCAGTAAAATTTGAAGATGATGGAACCAATAATTTTGTATTGCTAACTTCTGGATAAATGCTATTATTTTTTCTCTGTCCTATAGTTGATACTAATTCTGCATAACCAGTCATTGTATAATTATTTTGTAGATTAGGTTCATCTATAGCCGTAAAATATTTCATACCTATTGAATTTTCTACATTATGATGAATAAGATAAGCTTCGTAAAATTCTGCCAGTTCATCCATATCAGACAGAGTTGAAACAGGTGATTCCAACCATTCAGCAGGTGCAAAAATATTAATCATTTTAAGGTTATAAGGGCTCCCTGTATAAACTCCAATTCTGTAATCATCAGACCAATCAAATGCTGTCCAGTTAAAAATGTATGAGTTAGTGTTATCATTGACAGGTTCTCTATAATTATGGCTTATGTAATAATTATTACTTTCAAGTCCCATAAACTCAACGTTATCTATAATCTCTTGTACCGGATTGCCTCCTAATGACCCACCAATAATTGCAGAGTGACCGGCGATATTAGTGGCATAAATATTAGAATAACCTGTATCTGTAATAGGAATAAACCAATAAGATGTATCAAGACAAAAATAATTAGGTATATCATCTAACCAAAATGCCACTTTTTCGTCAGAACTGCCATGTTCAATGGATATTTTCCAAAAGCCACTATCTGGAATATTTACCTGATAATAATTATATGGTGCATAAGCTCCAATATAGTTATGTTCGGGCAAATAAAATGAAGTTATAAAATTATTATTCTGATCATATAATTTTAATGTGTCAGCATTACTGTTTATATCTTTTCTTCCAAGAATCTTAAATGACATTGTATTATTGGGAACATAAAAATAAAAATCATCAAAATTATTACTAACATAACAATTCATATAAAACTTTGGAGGTTCATAAACTGATTTTATATTATTTGGAATGATTACTGTAAAAGCTCTGTATGTGTACGAAGGAAATGTAATAATATAATCTCCTTGTCCTACATTTAATGAATAAGTAAAAACACCGTTCAAATCAGAAAAACCGAGTTCGGTAATTTCTAATAATTCTCCTGAAGGAGACTGGAGATAGACATAATCTTTATGTGTGGAAGCTTGCCATACTTCTTGATATGATATTGTAATTATTTCGTCACTTCCTCCCCTGATATGTATTTTCCCGTCTCTAAGGTTTTCATAATTGTATCCAAAAGAGGTTATATTTATTAATGTTAAAAATAAAAAA
>CAZREZ010000476.1:0-2554 GCA_964599115.1 uncultured Bacteroidales bacterium | reverse complement strand
TATAATCATTATAATCGATGATATATTTATAGTAAAATTAAAGAAACTTAACATCTGTTTTGTTATCAACTGAATACAGGGGATTTATTTTTAATAAAGTATCTCCAAGCAAATATTGATTATACCCAACATATAATATATGTGTATTATGAATATCGGGACGATTTATTATTTGAATGTAAGAAATAAATTTTTGTTCTGGATAAGATTCCTCGTCTTTATAATATTCAATATTATTTTCAATTGTATTAACAGAAACCTCGTGATTTTGGCCATAACTTAATCCGAATGCCAATCCGATAGTTTGTTTTTTGTTAATGTAAGGAATTTCATAAAACAACCCAAATTTTTCCTCGTAACCAAGGCGTGCTAATATTTTTAACTGTTCCATTCTACCTCTGAAATTATCCCAAACCAAAAACATTCCATAGTTTATCTTGCTAAAGTCTTTGGTTTTCCACCATGTATTAAAATTTCGGTCGGCAAACTCTAAAAGTGGCCAGGGCCAGATGTACCATCGCTCAACAACGGAGATTGTAAAATTGATTTTGTAAAAATCATTCGTAAGTATAGAAGCTGTATCAATAGTTACAAAATTAAATAAGGAAATATTTAATAAATTTTCACGGCTTTCTTTTATTAATATTGATAATTGATGCGGGGATAAAGTATCATTAACTTTAAATTCCAGCTCACGGAAAATAATATAATCCTTGGTTTTTTTATTTCCTTCAAGATCAATATTATTGATAATATATTTTGACTGATCTGTTACTGAATCGGTAATAAAGCCATCAGAATTAAATCCAGGAGTATATGTTTTAAAATTTTCAGAAAATGATTGAAATGAGATAAGCAATAAAAATATGTATAAACCGGCTTTCATCCAATAAAAATTAAGTGCAAGTTTTGATTTTGCAAATATTCAGTTATTCATTCATTTCTATTATTCCAATACTCCATTACCCCATTACTCCTTATAACCTTCTTTTTAATTTTACTGATTATAATTTTTAATATTAAACATTCAGATAATTCATTAAAGATTCATATCTTTCACGTATGTCATTAAGGTTTTCTTTTTCAGAATATGAAGCTTTTACAATATAATTATACCTTTTAAAAGTTTGTAGTACAGGAAGAATATCAATTTTATTAATTTTAAGAGTTACTTCAATCTTAGTTGAATCGGGATGAGAGGTAACATACAAACTAAGCACTTTTGCACCATTTGATTCCACTATTTGAGCAATTTCAGTAAGTGAATAATCATTATTATTTATTTCAAGAACTATTATACCACCGGGATTATTTATTGCTACTATCTTTGAAAAGTTCTTAACAAGAATATTCAAGGTTATTGCACCCAAATATTTATTGTTATTATCCAAAACCGGAACCAATGTTAATTTTAAATACGATATCAATTTAACAACTTCATAGAAGTGATCATATTCAGTAACATAAGGCTTTGGTAATGATAAGGCGAAATTTCCAAGCGGTTCGTCAAAACTATTCAGATTATAAATATCAACGTCTGAAATTAAGCTTAAAAAATCAACATTATTCACAATTGGGAGATGTGAAACCCTGTAATCGTCCATTATGCTCAATGCCGTTGAGCCCGTATCAGAGCTTTTCAACGGTATTATTGATTCTGATATTAGTTGTTTTGCTATCATTTTAATTTGATTTAAAAAAATTACTTAGTTCCAGCTATCATCATTTAAAATACTTAAATAATTGTTATACCTTGACCTGTTGATCAATCCTTTTTCCAAAGCTATTTTTACTGCACAACCCGGTTCATGAACATGTGTGCAATTGTTAAACCTGCAAGCGTGCATATATTTCCTCATTTCGGGAAAACGCTCTGCAATTTCTTTTTTTTCAAAATCAAGTAAACCAAATTCTTTTATACCCGGTGTATCAATAATAAAACCATCAAACGAAAGTTCGTACATTTCTGCAAAAGTAGTTGTATGCTTTCCTTTTTTATGATATGATGATATATCTTTGGTTTTAATTTTAAATTCAGGTTCAATCGTATTTATCAAAGCTGATTTTCCCACTCCCGAATGCCCGGCAAATAAATTTACTTTTCCTTTTAAAACTTTTTTAATTTTTTCAATATTATCGCCCTTAAGTGCAGAAACCGAAAAACATTTATATCCGGCAGATATATAAATATTTGTTATTTTATTGTGTAATTTTTTTAGTTCATCATCATAAATATCAATTTTATTAAAAATTAAATTAGCCGGAAT
Source organism: uncultured Bacteroidales bacterium (assembly GCA_964599115.1). Lineage (GTDB taxonomy): Bacteria > Bacteroidota > Bacteroidia > Bacteroidales > JADFUO01 > JADFUO01. The sequence goes on along the minus strand of CAZREZ010000476.1, from coordinate 287 downwards.
ATGATATGCTTCAGCCGTTACGAGAAATCTGTCAATAAATCCCATAGATGTTCTTGGTTCAGCAAGAGTAACGATTAAATATGCCTGATCAATATTAGATGCAATAATATGTGAAATTTTTGAGAGTTTTGTTGCCTTACGGATAATATAATTGCTTCTTGGGAAGATTTTAGTTATCAAACCTGTTTCCTCAAAAGGTAAAATATCAAAATCTACTTTGTCACCAACCGATATGGGATTTGTGGCTTTTATATTTTTAATACGAAATTGTCCTTTTAATTTACAAT
>CAZREZ010000475.1:0-2557 GCA_964599115.1 uncultured Bacteroidales bacterium | reverse complement strand
ATTACAATCAATTACAATCAATTACAATCAATTACAATCAATTACAATCAATTACTATCAATTACTATCAATTACTATCAATTACAATCAATCACAATCAATTACTATCAATTACTATCAATTACTATCAATTACTATCAATTTCCATTAATTTTATAAGTGCGAACACCGAATAATTAATTATATCAAAATAATTTGCATCTACTCCTTCAGAGATAAAAGTTTCTCCTTCATTATCTTCAATTTGTTTAATTCTCAATAATTTCATTAAAATAATATCTGTAAGTGAGCTTATTCTCATGTTTCGCCATGCTTCGCCATAATCATGGTTTTTATCCTGCATTAGACTTTTGGCTAATTTCACATATTTATCATAAAGTTCCTCAACTTCATCAGAGCTTAAATCAAGCTTATTTTCACATCCATGTTCAAGTTGAATCAGTGCCATAACGGAATAATTAATAATACCGATAAATTCAGGTTTTATTCCTTCATTGATTTTTTTTGTTCCTTTACTATCAATACTCCTGATACGATTTGCCTTAATATAAATCTGATCTGTTAAAGAACTGGTTCTCAGAATTCTCCATGCAGTTCCATAATCTTTCATTTTATTCAGGAATATTTCTTTGCACAATTTTATTGCTAAATCAAATTGTTCAGGGGTATTGTTATTCATAGATTTATTATTTTAGCGAAAAATTAAACGAAGGATTATACAAAAATATTTCAGGCGATAAAAATACATTTTTTTCATCAAATCACACATTGAAATATAACGGTAAAATATTAAATCTTGAAAAGCCCGCTGTGATGGGAATTTTAAACATCACATCAAATTCATTTTTTGATGGTGGAAAGTATAAAACTCAAAAAGATATTCTTATTCAATGTGAAAAAATGTTATCTGAAGGAGCAGCAATTATTGACATTGGAGCAGTTTCAACGCGACCCGGTGCCGATAAAGTGTCTGAAGAAAATGAAATTGCAAGGTTATTACCGGTATTAAAAATCATAAGAAAATATCTTTCCGATACAATAATTTCTATAGATACATATAGATCGTCAATAGCCGAAATTGTAATTGATAACGGCGCTGACATTATTAATGACATTTCAGGAGGAAATTTCGATGACAGGATGTTTGAAACCATTGCCAAACTTAAAGTCCCGTATATAATTATGCATATTAAGGGAACTCCCCAAAACATGCAGTTGAATCCAACTTACAAAAATGTAGTTAAAGAAATCAAAGATTTTTTCTTCAAGAAAATTGAAGAACTAAAAACAATTGGAGTAAACAATATAATAATTGATCCTGGTTTTGGATTTGGAAAAACCGTAGAGCATAATTATCAAATTCTGAACCATCTTGACACGTTTAAAAGCCTTGGTGTACCTGTGCTTGCTGGCTTGTCAAGAAAGTCAATGATAAATAAGGTTTTAAACACAAAACCAAAAGATGCCCTTAACGGAACAACTGTTTTAAATACAATCGCCTTGCTGAAAGGTACTGATATATTAAGAGTTCATGATGTAAAAGAAGCTATTGAAGTAATAAAAATTGTATCTGAACTTAATGAATCTGATTAATTTTACTAAATTTGCAAATGTTATAACCAGAATAATCAGAAAACTTAATAATAAAACAAATTAGTAACCTCTTGATTGAATTATTAATTACCGGATTTATTGGTATTCGCCTTCTTGACATTATTGATATTCTGCTTGTTGCCACCCTTTTATACGTATTATATAATCTTCTGAAAGGCACTGTAGCCATTAATATCTTTTTCGGGATAGTTGCAATATTCCTGATATGGAAAATAGTAAAAGCTTTGGAGATGGATCTTTTAAGTGAAATTTTGGGAGCTTTTATAAGTGTTGGATTTATTGCCTTAATTGTAATTTTTCAGCCAGAGATAAGGAAGTTTTTATTAGCATTAGGAACACCGGGATTCATCAGAAAAAAACGAAAAAAATTCTTATTCTGGAATCTTAACTTTCAAAATCCCGTTGATATTGATCAGATAATTTTAGCATGTCAAAGAATGGCTGATTCAAAAGAAGGCGCATTGATTGTAATTGCACAAAGAAATGAGCTAAGGCAATATATTGAGACCGGTGAAATTATTGATTCAAATATTTCTTCACAATTAATTGAAAATATTTTTTACAAAAACAGCCCTTTACACGATGGAGCAATGATAATTGCTGATAACCGAATAAAAGCTGCCGGCTGTATTCTTCCTGTTTCCAGCAGCCCTGAAATCCCAAAGAGGATGGGATTAAGGCACAGAGCAGCTATTGGAATTACCGAACAATCGGATGCAATTGCAATTATTATTTCTGAACAAACAGGCAAAATTGCCCTTAGCAAAGAAGGTGAAATTTTCAGGGGCCTACAACCAGCTAAGCTAAAAACCATGCTGGAAGAAGAATTAACCTAACCTAACCTAACCTAACAGGTTGGTTTTTAAACCTGTTAGGTTGAATAAATCTTCTCCTGTTTTCCGCATCTGGACACCCTAAACATAAATATTTATAAAGAATTTTT
>CAZREZ010000474.1:0-2565 GCA_964599115.1 uncultured Bacteroidales bacterium | reverse complement strand
TTATTATTACAATTCTTTCAATAATTTTTAAACCGATATATTACACTTGCGCCTGGCTGATTGTTTTAATAGCATGTATATTATCGTTTTTATTTTCAATTCCACGAAAATTTTATAATTTTAAAACTTTTAAAGCAATTTTAACTTTGCCTAAAGGATTTATTTTAATGTTCGTATCATTAATTAAAATACGAGGAGCTAATAAAAAATTCATACATACAAAACACATCAGTGCTTCAAAAAATAAAAAAGTGTAAAACAATTAATTCAGAAACTTAAAATAATAACAATATGAAAATCGGAATAGAAGGACAGCGGCTCTTCCGTGAGAAAAAACACGGAATGGATATGGTTGCTTTGGAATTAATAAAGAACCTCCAGAAGATTGATAAAAAAAATGAGTATTTAATTTTTGTTAAACCCGATGTTGATAAGAATTGTTTTCAGGAAACAGATAATTTTAAAATTGTTGAGCTTAATGCCGGATTTTTTCCTGTATGGGAACAATTTGCTTTACCGGTAGCTGCCCGTAAACATAGATGCGATATTTTACATTGCACCAGCAATACTGCACCTGTTAACACAAAAATCCCACTAATGATAACACTTCATGATATTATCTACCTTGAAAGCATTAGTGTTCTAAAAAAAGGAGGCACATGGTATCAGAAATTCGGAAACATTTACAGACGACTTGTTGTTCCCCGTGTTGTAACCATCAGTAAAAAAATTATTACTGTATCAGAGTTTGAAAAAGACAGAATACGTAATTATTTTGGTTATCCTGAAGATGATAATAGACTGGTAGCAGTCTATAACGGGGTTAGCAATTACTTTAAAAAAATTGATGATAAAAACGAGTTAAAAAAAGTAAAGAAAAAATATAACCTGCCTGATGAGTTCTTTTTCTTTCTCGGCAATACCGACCCTAAAAAAAATACAAAAGGTGTACTAAAAGCATATTCGGATTTTCTAAAAAGAAATGATAAAAAAATATCACTGGTTATGCTTGACTATGATAAAGAAGACCTGAAAAGATTGTTAATTGAAATTGATGACAAGGAACTTATCAACCATATATTTCTTACGGGCTATGTTATAAATACCGATTTGCCTGCAATATATAATCTTTGCAAAATTTTTCTTTATCCATCATTGCGCGAAAGCTTTGGCATCCCTGCAATTGAAGCAATGTCGTGTGGTATACCGGTAATAACATCCAACACATCATCAATGCCTGAAGTTTCAGGCGGTGCAGCCTATATTATTGACCCGTTCAATCCTTTAGAAATAACAAAAGCCATTGAAAAAATACTTTCAGACGAGAATCTAAGAAACGACTTAATAAATAAGGGATTGAAACGTGCAAAGAAATTTTCGTGGCGAGCAATGGCTGAGAATGTTTTAAAATTATATGAGGAAGTATATAACGAAAAATAATTTATCGCGAGTAAAATATATAAATAATTAACTATGATAAAAGGAAGAGATTTTATTGTATTCGGGCTTCAAGCGTGGGATTTAAATATTGCAAGTACTATAAAATATACTGCAACAGAAATATCACGAAATAACAGAGTGATCTTTGTAAATCCGCCGTTGCAAAGAAGTATGGCATTATTGCACAAAAACATTCCTGAGGTTCAAAAACGCCTGAAAGTATTTAAAGGTGAAGATCCGGACCTTGTTCAGGAAAATGAAAACCTCTGGGTATTAACACCAAAAACAATTGTAGAATCTATAAACTGGATCAATTCGAAAACGATTTTTGATTTCTTTAACAAGATAAATAATAAAAGATTTGCAAAAAAAATTAAAGATGCTGTAAAACGCTTAAACTTTAAAAATTATATTATTCTTGATGATAACTCAATGATAATGGGTTATTATCTAAAAGAATTACTTAAACCCGATTTGTTTGTTTACTTACTGAGAGATGCTGTTACTTTGGTATCTTATCATAAAAGACATGGCACAAGACTTCAGCCGCTCATTATTAAAAATGCCGATTTGGTAGTTACGAACTCAGATTTTTTTGCAAATTATGCCAGGCAAACTAATCCCAACTCACATATGATAGGTCAGGGTTGTGATTTAACTATGTATAATGATGAAAATGGAAAACTTAAGATTCCAGATGTTATAAAAAATATTAAAAAACCGATTATCGGATATGTCGGATTTTTAACCACAATCAGGCTTGATATTGAAATATTGGTTTATATTGCCGAGCAAAAGCCCGAATGGAGTGTTGTTTTGGTGGGACCCGAAGATGATGATTTTAAAAACAGCAAACTTCATCAGTTAAAGAATGTTTATTTTTTAGGCCGTAAAGAACCTAAAGAACTTGCAGCTTATATCAAAGGATTTGATGTTGCATTAAATCCTCAATTAGTAAATAGAATAACAGATATTAACTATCCTTTGAAAATTGACGAATATCTTGCAATGGGAAAACCCACGGTTGCAACCAAAACTACTTTTATGGAATATTTCAGGGGATATACTTATCTGCCTTCTACTAAAGAAGAATATGTTAAAGAAATTGAAAAAGCATTAAAAGAA
>CAZREZ010000473.1:0-2569 GCA_964599115.1 uncultured Bacteroidales bacterium | reverse complement strand
GGATAATAATTGACATTGATGATCTAACCATAACCGAAGGTTCCTTTATGGTAGCCACCTTTAATGTATTGCCGGATGGACCATTCATTGGCATAGATGACAGTTACTATGATTCCACCTTGTACTTTGGCTCAATAGGCGACTTCACAGAACTAAGCGAATACGGATACTTTTATGTCGGCAGTCATGAAGCTTATGCAGAATATGAAACTTCAGACAATGTTGTAGTAAATTCAGTACTGACCAGTCCACAATCAATAGGAACAAGGACAGATATTGAAGTATCAAATACATTCTCAGATGGTACTAAAAAACCTGAACGTGATTTTTTGGGTTACAATATATTCAGAAGTTATAATGGCGGAGAATTTGAACAGATTAATAATGGATTAGTACTTGAAACTACATACACAGACACAGTACTACATATTATGGCAATGCCTTTAGACTACTATATCACAGCAGTTTACGACCAGTGTGAATCTTGCCCTTCTGATACTATACATCCCTGTGTGATAATACCTGAAATAAAAGAATTTATTGCAGAAAATTTTGTAAGTATATATCCCAATCCTGCAAAAGATTTTATCAATATAATTTCAACAGAAAGCATTAACAAAATTACAATTATCAATTTTGCCGGACAAAAAGTTTTTGAAAAGAAAATTATAGAAAAGAAAAGCATCAAACTCAACACAGCAAGTTATGAAACAGGTGTTTATATTATAAAAATTGAGACAGAAAACGAAATAATAGCTAAACGGATTACAATTATAAGATAAAGCAGAGTGATGCAAAGCTTTCAAAGCTTGGTAACCCTGTATATTAGTAACTCATCCGATGTCTTTAATACTAAAAAAAAATAAATTTATAAATACTTAAGAATATAAATTTTATTTAGCTTAATTTTATAATTTGAGTCATCGGATGAGTATCAATACACAAATATTTGAAGATAAAAGATAAAAGTATTGTGACTACTCAGCCTATATTTATTTAATATTAATCACAGGATAATAAAATGATAGTAGGATTTCACGCAAAGAACACAAAGCCATATGCAAAGACCGCAAAGTCATTAAATATTTGTAATTCTGCTCTTTGCGTTTTTTGTGTCTTCTTTGCATTTCCTTCGCGTGAAACCTATTCTGCTGATTTACAATTATTAAAGCCTGCTAATACATATAACATTTGGCTTTTAACATCATAAATTTGACATAACATAATACAGTTCTTTAATTAATTAAAATCATACAAACCATGATAACTTTTACTAAAATCAGAAAAATGCTAATAGTTATTCTATTATCAGTATTTGCATTTACACAAACACAGGCACTGTGTGATTACGAGATTGACCTGTATGACGATTGGGGTGATGGATGGAACAGCGATACTAAGTTAGTGTGTGTTGATGGATATATTGTGTTGAATAACATTACATTACTAACTGGAGCACTACCTGAATATATTGAATTGTCAAACCCGATTATGGTAATTGACCCGATGTCATTATATGGTACATTATGGCCAAATCATACTATAATGGTTTCTACAAATATAAGCAATACAGGAATAGGAACACTTTCCTATTCTTTTCCTGATTTTGTTCCAGGCGATGGATTATTTATTACATCAGTATTACCAAGTTCAGGTATGTTAGGGCCCGGTGAATCAGTTAATATTAATATTACTTATGATGCTACCGGTTTTGCCCCGGGCCTATATAATGAGTGGTTATATATAGAAAGTAATGACCCAAACAGACTTTATGATAGCATCTTTAATGAAATGTATGTTTATACCCCTGCTCAGTTTGCAGGAATAGTTACTGACGGTAACACTGGTGCTCCTCTCGGAGGTGTTGAAGTAACTGCAGGTGCATGGCAAACAAACACAGCATCCGACGGTACATATTCATTATATGTTGACCCGGGAATATATTACGTAAACTTTGAAAAAATAGGTTTCCAGAGTGTAATTGTAGGTGATACAACTGCTCTGGCAGGCGTTGTTACACCAATAGATGTTGTAATGTTTGAAGAAGCTTATCCTCCGGGATTTGTCACAGCTACTATAAATGATGATGATACGGAATGCTTTGTTGAATGGTCATTACCATGGGGTCCGTATGAAATTATTTATGACGACGGTTCGGCAGATGATTACTTTGTATGGTCAACAATGGGAAATGCCAATGCAGTTAAGTTCACACCTGCAGGTTATCCTGCCACAATAATTGGCGGCAAGATATATGTTGGTGATGGAAGCTTCCCTGTTGGTGCTAATTTCTTAGGAACAACTTTTGGTGTTGTTGTATATGATGATGACGGTGAGGACGGATTACCCGGTACACAACTTGACTCTATTTTAGTTACAGTTGATAATTACGGCTGGGTTAACTTTGAAGGATTATATGCTGTTATTGAAGATGGTGACTTCTTTATTGCAATGTTCCAGGGAGGAGTTCCGCCAAACACAGCTCCTCTTGGCATTGATTATACAGTCCCGACTGTTTACAGAAGTTATTCTTATGATGCAGGAGTTGATGTATGGGCATTGTCAGCTT
>CAZREZ010000472.1:0-2578 GCA_964599115.1 uncultured Bacteroidales bacterium | reverse complement strand
TTGATCATTGATATTTGGAAATTATTTGTTATTTGAAATTTGTTATTTGGTGCTTTAATTCTTAATTTGTTTGACTTAATGGACAAGCACGAATTATAGTTTATAGAAAAACAGAAATTATATTTTTTTAAATGCCAGACAGTTCCCGTTACAGCCAGAGAGGAGTTTCAGCATCCAAACAGGATGTTCATAATGCTATAAAAAAAATTGATAAAGGCATTTTTCCAAAAGCTTTTTGTAAGATAATCCCTGATATTATTGCAGGTGACAAATCATATTGCAACATCATGCATGCCGATGGTGCAGGTACAAAATCTTCGCTTGCATATATTTACTGGAAAGAGACCCGCGACATTTCCGTATGGAAAGGAATTGCCCAGGATGCCATAGTGATGAATCTTGATGATTTATTGTGTGTTGGCGTTACTGACAACATACTGCTTTCATCTACAATCGGAAGGAACAAAAATTTAATTCCAGCCGAAGTTATCTCCGAAATTATAAATGGTACCGAAGAATTTCTTGAAAGAATGAGAACTTTAGGAATTGGAATATATTCAACAGGTGGAGAGACTGCTGATGTTGGTGACCTTGTAAGAACAATCATTGTTGACTCAACAGTAACTGCCAGAATAAAACGTTCGCATGTTATCTCAAATCATAAAATTCAGGATGGTGATGTTATTATCGGACTGGCATCATTCGGACAAGCGACTTATGAAAGTGAATATAACGGTGGAATGGGCAGCAACGGTTTAACTTCAGCCCGTCATGATGTTCTTAGTAAAAATCTTGCAAAAAAATACCCTGAAAGTTATGACCATTCAATTCCTGAAAATTTGGTTTATTCAGGTAAATTAAATCTAACGGATAAAACTGAGATTGCCGGAGTTGATGTTGGCAAGCTGCTGCTTTCTCCAACCAGAACTTATGCCCCGATCATTAAAATTATTTTGGAAAAATATCGTAAAAATATTCATGGTATGATTCATTGCAGTGGTGGTGCACAAACCAAGGTGTTAAATTTTATCGAAAATCTTCATATTATTAAAGATAATTTGTTTACAGTTCCTTTGCTTTTCAGAATAATAAAAGAACAGTCGGATACACCCTGGCATGAAATGTATAAAGTTTTTAATATGGGTCACCGTATGGAAATTTATACTTCCGAAAATATCTCACAAAAGATTATCAATATTGCAAAAGAATTTAATGTTGAAGCTAAGATAATCGGCAGGTGCGAGAAATCCCAGCAAAAATCACTTACCATAAAATCAGAGTTTGGAGAGTTTGATTATTAGTATTTGCTTCATTTAATTGCCATAAAAACTATTTTATTGATTTTGACGCTGATAAACGCAGATTTCTTATGATTAAAAAAAACTAATCCTGAACTCACATTAATTTATAAATTTAATTTTTCTCAAGCAGTTTTTTAAGTTTATTTGAAACCGTTTTTGGTCCTTCGTATTTGTTTTTTATAATTCTTCCTTCCTCATCTATCAGAACATAAAAAGGAATGCCGTGAATGTTGTATTCTTTTTTCAGGATTTTGTACCAGTTTCCTTTACAAATCAGGTTAATGCCGGATAATTTTTTTTCCTTTATGATATTCTTCCATTTTTTTTCGGTAGAACTTAAGTAAATATTAACAAAAACAATTGGTTTATCTTCAAATTGCTTAATAAGTTTATTTTTATCGGGAATGCTTGACAGACATGGATTGCAGTATTCTGCCCAGAAATTCAAGTAAACAAGCCTGCCTTTAAAATCCTTTAATGAAAAATATTTTCCATTAGTATCACTTAAGTAAAAATCAGGAGCTTTATCGCCTTCTTTAAGTAATTCCATATCTTTTAAAAAAGCAATAACACTGTCTTTTTTATTATCCCATCCTGATATAATATATTGACACAGCATTTTATCGGTAAACTGATCTTCCTGGCTCCGAATTAAAGAATCAATCAAATAAAAACACAGTTCAGGGTCGGAACCATATCTTATTACATCATTTTGAATATGATAATACATTGGCGAAATTATATAAGCTAAAAACAGGTCTTTTGAATCAATTGTTAATTCTTTTCTTATATCTTTCATCATCTTAAAACGCAATGGAATTATTCTATCTGTCAATCCGCGTTTTCCGTCCATCTCCTCTATATATTTTTGAAAAAAGTAAGAATCAAGAAATTCATAATATAAAAGAGAATATTTTGCTTTCCGGTTATTTATTTTAATCGTGTCCAGAAAAGCATAGTAGTTTGTATCTGATATTTTTTCTTTGTAAAAATAATTGCGATAACTTATTTGTGATAATTTTAAAGCTGCTGATCTGTATTTTATTGAATTTTTTTCGGTCATTACAAACCAAGTAGGAAGCTTGAAGGTTTTACTGTTATTTTTCAGGAAATTCAATTCCAAATTACTTAATGAATCTATGATTGTTGCAGTTTGATAAATAGTATAGGAAGGATTTATATAATTGTGACTTATATCGGATACATTCAAATAACCAAAATGATTGTATTTTAGAGCATAAAATTCGTTGATTCCGGCTGATGATCCGTTTAATTTC
>CAZREZ010000471.1:0-2583 GCA_964599115.1 uncultured Bacteroidales bacterium | reverse complement strand
CCGTAAAAGGTTACGAAATTTCTTTTACACGCTATTTCTACAACTATGTGCCACCAAGAAGTATTGAGGATATAACAGCAGAAATTCTGCAGTTAACTAAAGAAACAGATAGTATTTTAAACGAAATAGTGAACGACTGATGATGAATAAATTACAAGCATACAAAGCCTATCAGCCTGTGCAATACGATTATGTAAACGAATTGCCACAAGATTGGCAAGTGCTACCAAATATTGCAATTTTTCAGGAAAGGATTGAAAGAGGATTTGTTGATGAAGAATTATTATCAGTTACCATTGGTAAAGGTGTTATAAGACAAACTGATATTGACATAAAAAAAGACAGTAGTAATGAAGATAAAAGTAAATATAAACTTATTAAAGCTGGCGATATTGCTTACAATAAAATGAGGATGTGGCAAGGAGCATTGGGATATAGTGCATATCAAGGTATTTCAAGCTCTGCTTACGTTATTTTAAACCCAAAGATGAAAATAAATCCAAAGTATTTTCATTATATGTTTCGTACAGGTTTTTACACCGATTACAGCAAACGTTTTTCTTATGGGATTGTAGATGACCAATTAAGTTTGAGATATACTCATTTCAAACGAATGTACAGCATTGTTCCCCCACTCGAAACACAAAATGCCATTGTTGAATATCTCGATAAAAAAACAACCAAAATACAAGAGTTTATCAGTAAAAAAGAACGATTGATTGAGTTGCTGGAGGAGCAGAAAAAATCAGAAATTACTAGAATTATTATTGAAGGTATTGATAACCAAAAAGAATTAGAAAAAACAGATATACCTTATTTCCCATATAAAAATCATAGCTCACAAATAAAACGACTAAAGTATATAGCTTCATTAAAAGGTAGAATAGGATTTCATGGTTTAAAGACTTCTGATTTTACAAATGAAGGACCATTTTTAATTACAGGAACAGATTTTATTAATGGTAGAATAAACTGGGATTCCAGCGTTCACATTACTATGAAAAGGTATAAGCAAGACCAATATATCCAACTTAAGGAAGGTGATTTTTTGATAACAAAAGATGGTACAATTGGTAAAACGGCAATAGTAGGTAGTCTTCCTTATGAAGCTTCATTGAATAGTGGCGTTATGTTAGTTCGCTCTCTGCGTTGTGAATTTTTAAATAAGTATTTATTCTGGATTATTAATTCAAGAGTATTTGATGAATTTGTAGAAGTTACTAAAACAGGTTCTACAGTAATGCATTTGTATCAGCATTCGTTTGGAAATTTCAAAATTCCAATTCCAGATTTGAATACACAACAATTAATTATTGATGAAATTGAAGTAACAGTAAATCAATCGGATAACGCAGTTAAAATTGCTAATACAGAAATCAATAAAATCAAAGAATACCGAGAAAGTCTAATAACCAACATAGTAACAGGCAAACTAAAAGTGCCTGCCAATACGGTAAGCAATCCTGAGTTCTTTAAAAAGGAGGAGGATATATGAGCGATATAAACAAAAAACAATTAATTAGAAACAGTACTGCTGAGTTTTTGACTTTTACAGCTCAATCGGGCGAAAAAAGTATTGAAGCCCGCTACGAAGATGAGACTATTTGGCTTACCCAAAAACTTATGGGCGATCTTTTTGAAGTTGGTGTAAATACAATTAATTATCACCTTAAGGAAATATATAAAAATGGTGAAATTGAAGAAGATCGAACTATTCGAAAATTTCGAATAGTTCAGTTTGAAGGCAAAAGGCAGGTTGAAAGACTTGTTGATTTTTATAATCTTGATGCTATTATTTCTGTTGGATATCGTGTAAACAGCACTCGTGCAACACAATTCAGGCAATGGGCTACTCAAGTATTAAAGCAGTTTGCAATAAAAGGATATGTGCTTGATAAAAAGCGAATGGAAAACGGTGTGTTTTTGGGCGAAGAATATTTTGAACATTTAATGCAGGAAGTTCGCGAGATAAGACTAAGCGAACGCCATTTTTACCAAAAAGTTACCGATATATACTCTACAAGTGTTGATTATAATAAAGACGCACCAACCACACGAAAGTTTTTTGCAAAAGTGCAAAACGAAAAATACCAATGACTATGCAAGATTGGGCAAAACGGCTAAATTTATTCTTAGAGTATGATGATAGAAAAATATTGCAGGATGCCGGGAAAATATCTGCCGAAATTGCAAAAGATAAAGCAGAAAGCGAATTTGAAAAATACCGCCCAATTCAAGATAAATTTTATATTTCTGATTTTGACAGGGAAATTAAGAAATTAAAAGAATAAGCCTTATGCAATTTACTGATACATCAGAAAAAGGTTTTCAAAAATATATAGTCAAAGAACTAATAACCAAAGGCGGTTATGTAGAAAGTGTTTCCAACGATTTTGATAAAGAGTTATGCATAAACACAAAGCAATTATTTTCGTTTATTGAGTATACCCAAACCGAAAAATTCGAGATGATTCAACGCAAAGGCGAGCGGGCTTTTTTGGTTCGCTTAGATGAAAAAATTCGCAAATTTGGTGTTATTGAAGTATTACGCAAAGGAATTAAGCATTTCGACAAAACCATTGA
>CAZREZ010000470.1:0-2590 GCA_964599115.1 uncultured Bacteroidales bacterium | reverse complement strand
TAGCATCAAAATTAACGCCAAGGTTAAATGAACCGCCCATCGGGGCAACTGTTCCGTCATAAGCATCAAGGGTTAACCATCCTGATGTAGATGCACCACTTAGACATAAAGCTAAGCCTTCCGTAAGATATAAAGTATTCTGCATAGCCGGATAAGAGGGTGTTGCGAATGTATTTAACCAATAAAATGTCGGTGAACCTCCGGCTGTAGCATATACTGAAACCCATCCATCAGTTAAATCACAAGTTGGTATTTCAATTGTGTATGAGTATGTATCGTAACCGATTACAGGTACACCTGTATTCACAGGATCAACCATAGCTACTGTTGAACTTACTAAAGCACCTGGTGTAGATCCGGCTTCATATACTTCAACAAGTAATTCACGTGGACCACTTGGTGCGCTGGTATGAATAGCAAATGCGGTTACTGTTGTAAAAGAACCGGTAGCACCTGCGAAACTTTGATAACTTTGGTATGCACCATCACTGGTGTAACCATTGTTAGCACCTACTGCTGGATATGCAAATACACTACCTTCAGGGCAATCCAATCCGTCTCTGGTATTCATTGCCTGTCCGTTACCGCCAGGTATAGTAGATAAATCTCCATTATCACTTACATTGCTAAAATCTCTTACTTTAACCTTAGTAATATCTTGTTGGTATCCTGAAGCAGCATCACCCGGAGGGAAATTAATTACTGCTGTCCAATCTAACGGACCATCACCGGTATTTAAAATACCAAGAAAAGTTTTTAACCATTCATTTGGATTAAGTGTTTCATCAAGTTGTAATGGATTGATAATCATTGTTGGCTGAGTGAGAGTAAAATCATGGTAAGCCAAACCACCGGGAGGAATAAAAACAATATCTGTGATTGTATTATATCCTGCTTTCCAGGCTGTAACTTCCTGATCTCCATTTGGAATGCCAGCCAGGAAGTAATATCCGCCAGGCCCGGATGTGGTAGTACCAACACCTTCCACTCCAACAGTAGCTCCAGCTATTGCTAAGCCATTGCCATTGAAAACATAACCTTCAATATCACCCGGAGGAGTAGCCGGTTCGAAATAGAGCCTTATATTGTGAAATTGACTTGAGGCACCATCGTAATTTGGAGGAGTTTCACCATCAGCATAACCATATAATGTTCTATTCCCGGAACCAGTTGATACATAAGTCCTGTAATAAGGAGATTCGTAATAATCATTATCTCCCCAAAGGATCTCAACCACTAAATTTTGGGTTCCATTAAAAACATAATCGCTAATATCAAGCTTATTCCATCCGAGTGAAGTTGCAGGAATATAATATGGATTATTATATATCTCAGTTGCACCTGTCATATCGAAATAAGATCCGGATGTCAGTGAAGAAAGAGAAGTTTCTTTAACTTTGATAGAAACATTCAGCAGCCAGTTATCAGGAGTTGCAAGACGTTCAAAGTTCCATCCCATTTCAGTGAACTCCATTGCACCGCCTATTTCTGATGCAAGGTACAATGTTTGTGTCTTGCAATTTTCCCAATAGTTCGACCACGCAGTGTAATACATTGGATACGAACCATAAGTTGTTCCTGTTCCAATTTCTACAAACGATTCACCGTAAAGTGCAAATGTAAAGTCCGCTGTTTCACCCCAAATGACATCAACCGGGGTCCATGTTGTTGCACCGGTCCCGAAACCATTCAAGGGGTTTCTCCAGTTTGGCAAATAGTTTTCAACGGTTAAATTCTTTGTCCAGAACCATTGTCCATAAGTTATAAAAGAAGCTGCATCCTGAACTGAAATCCAGTAATGACCTTCTGTTAATTCTAAAGGTGCAGGTAATGTAATGGTTACGCTACCGTTTACATTAACAGCAGCAACTCCCATATATGCCTGAAATTCAGCTACTGCAGGAGCACCACCTACGTCATTGTAAAACAACAAGTTAAAAGTAGTTGCCGCGATTGCTCCTGAACCGATTGCATATACATCTTCGATAATCCATGTCTGACCTGCAGGAATGATAAAATCATCCGCTCCCTGGCAGTCATAAATATCATACGCTGCTTCAAAATCCTGAGAAGCCCAGCCAGATGTTGCAAAATCTAACTGTTCATACAGTGTATGGTAGGCTCGTTGTGTGGCTGTCCGCTCGCCACCTGGTCCCATAACTTGAATTTGTGCCAGTAAAAAGGATGATGATAATAAAAATACCATCATCGTTGCTAAAATTTTCGTAAAACTTTTCATAAAATAAACATTTTAGATTAATAAATTAATAAATTTTTTCATACAAAAAATTTGTAAATTTTTACAAATATATAAATTAAAAATTAATAAGCTGCTAATATATAAAATTATTATATAGAAATCAAAAAAAAACACTACAAAAATAGATATTAATATAATAAATGCAATAAAATTATTAATTTTTAATAATTATTTACTATTTTTTACACTTATTATATTCAATATTAAAGTTATCAACTAACTCTTCTATTTCTTCTTTACTCATAGTTGGATGAGGGATTGTGGCATGAATGTAATTAATATGATGTATATCAACTATGTCTTTATATTGTTCATACAAAACACTTCCAG
>CAZREZ010000469.1:0-2591 GCA_964599115.1 uncultured Bacteroidales bacterium | reverse complement strand
TAAATTCCAATTTTCAAAATTCAATGACCAAAACAATTTCAAAGCTGTTTTGAACCTTTGGTCATTGATATTTGGAATTTATTTGTTATTTGTTTTTTGTTATTTGGTGCTTTAATTCGTAATTTTTCTGACTTTATAGACGAACTAAATTAATGCCTTTTTATGATGTCGACTGAATTCAAATAAAATTAATAATGCAGGATAATTTACATAAAGATTATATTAGGTATACAAGGAAGAAACTCCTGTTTATTACTATTACTATTCTTTTGTTGATATTTTTTATTTTGCTTGGAATTACATTCGGGTCAGTAAGAATTACAATAGGAGATATTTTTTCTGTATTGTTTGGTAAGAGTAATGAAGTAAACTCACAAATCATATTGAATATCCGCTTACCACGTGTGCTTTCTGCTGTTTTAGCCGGTATGGCATTATCTGTTTCCGGTGCTGCCATGCAAAGTATTTTACGAAATCCTTTAGGTTCGCCTTTTACGCTCGGTATTTCAAATGCTGCGGCTTTTGGTGCCGCGTTTGCCGTTATTGTTTTCGGAGCAGGAAGTATGCACAGCAATGCTTCTGATTCTGTGATTTTTAATAATCCGTATATAATTACAATATCTGCATTTTTCTGGAGTCTGATCAGCACTTTTATTATTTTACTGATGGCTAAATTCAAAGGCGCCACTCCCGAAACCATAATCCTTACTGGGATTGTTGTTGGTTCTCTTTTTATTGCAGCCACAACAGGCTTACAGTATTTTGCAGATGACATTGAATTGGCATCAATAGTTTTCTGGACTTTCGGGGATATCGGAAGAGCAACATGGATGGATTTTATTATTCTTTTGATTGTAATAATTCCGGCATTTTTATTTTTCCTGAAAAACCGATGGAATTACAATTCGCTTGATTCAGGTGATGAGACTGCCAAAAGCCTTGGTGTTAATGTTGAAAGAGTACGAATATGGGGAATGATTGTAGCATCACTTGCAACTTCATTTGCAGTATCTTTTTTTGGGATAATCGCTTTTGTAGGGCTTGTAGTACCACACATTGTAAGAAGAATGATTGGAAGCGATGAGAGATTCTTAATTCCTGCTTCTGCTGTTTTCGGAGGTATGTTTCTTCTGCTTTCCGATACTATTGCCAGAACAATTATCTCGCCTATAGTTTTACCTGTTGGCATTCTCACTTCATTTATTGGCGCACCTTTGTTTATATTTTTATTGATAAAAGGGAAGGGAAAGAGTCAATGGTAAAGATAGAAATTCAAAACTTGGAATTTAGATACAATGGAATCACTGTTTTAAAAAATATTAATGAAAATATTGATAAAGGGGAATTTGTGGGAGTTGTTGGACCGAATGGTTCGGGAAAAAGTACGCTTTTAAGGTGCTTAGACTGTATATTAAAACCACATCACGGACAAATATTTCTGAACGGCAAAAACATCCGGAAATTGAGCAGAAATGCTTTGGCAGGACAAATTGCTTATGTTCCGCAAAAAGAAAGTAATACTTTTCCTTCAACTGTTTTTGATACTGTTTTGATGGGAAGAAAACCACATATTAACTGGATGCCCATGAAAAATGATTTGGAAACTGCTTCAAAAGTTATTGAAATGCTTGACCTGACAGATATTGCTTTTAAGGATATAAACCAGCTTAGTGGTGGTCAGCGGCAACGAGTATTTATAGCCCGTGCCTTGGCTCAACAACCCGAAGTGCTTTTATTAGATGAACCAACTGCAAATCTTGACCTTCGTCATCAAATGGAAGTTATGAATATACTAAAATCTCTCACTAATAAAGATATTACTATAATCATTGCTATCCACGATTTAAACATGGCTTTACAATATTGCAATAAATTGATTATGCTTAAAGGCGGTGAGATTTTTGCTAAGGGAGCAAAAGATATTATAACTACTGATACTATTGAAAAACTTTACGATATTAAAGTAAACATCATTAAAGAGAATGGAAGGATTTTTATAATTCCCGAACTTGAGGCGTCTGAAAAAAAACATACAAATTAGAAATGCAACTTCTAATTTGAATATTTTTGATGACCTATAGTGGCTGATACTACTCTCCACTTAATTTAATAATTTCGTCTATTATTTTCTCAGATATTCTAAAATCAGTCTTTTTTTATCTAAAATTATTAAACAGCTTGTATCAGAAATCACTATATTAGGCATTTGCTATATCAGTATATAAATCATCAATAGAAGAACTAAAAACAGAAACTCCATATTTCCCTAAAAGTTCTATAAAAGTTCTTTTTGATAATCCAGCCAATTTAGCTGCCTGACCTGCTGATAATTTTCCATCTTCATATAATTTAGATGCTATTATCATTGCCAGATCACTCTCATTAATATCAAGATTATCAGGTATATTTAATTGAACTGTTTTCATATTTCAAATTTACAAATTAATTTGATTAGTGATTATAGCTTGTTCTCTATTTAATTTTATCTTCAATTTCTAAATTCTATCTTTTCAAAATATTGTTCAATATTTGATTTCATCATTTATTTTCCTTTAATATTTGTTAAATTTTTTCTACATTTTTCAACATAT
>CAZREZ010000468.1:0-2592 GCA_964599115.1 uncultured Bacteroidales bacterium | reverse complement strand
GAAGGTATTGAATGGGGTTCCGAGGAAGTCTCTGAGGTTGATTTATTATACAAAGAATCCAATAGTCAAGCAGTATATACTATCGAAACATTAAAAAGAGAAGAATACACGGTTAACGGAGTGTTAACAACTTCTTTTGAGATTGAAAACGAGATAGTTTTCAACTATTTCAACAACCTTCCTGTAAATGAGCGTGATGATAAGCTTTTCAGAGCTTTATATATAGGCGTATTAGCAATTATGGAGGACCGTATTTCAGCTTTTCTTGCCAAAACAACTAATGAATTAGGCACAGAACTGGAAAGTCTGAAAATGATTTTTGAAATGAAAAAAGAATTGTTTTATAAAACAACAATTAAAGGAACTTTAGCAGAAGAAGATATTGCAGAATTTTTAAATAATTATTTTTCGGAAAAGAATTTAAGAGATAAAGCACTACTTACGGGAAACATTGCTGGAAACATTCCGAAAAATAAAACAGGCGATATAATTTGTGAAGTTAACGGAAAAGATGAATTAATAATTGCAATTGAATGTAAATTTGATAAAAGCATTAAGTTTGGAGAGATTGAGACAAAAGATATCTTTATAAGAAAAACAGATTCAGCATGGAGCCAGCTTATTGAGGCTGATGCAAACAGAAACTCTAAAGTAAGCATTATCGTTTTTGATATTTCATTAATTGACAATAGTATTCTGAAAAAGTTTGATAATGTTGGATTTATTCCTTCAATAGGGTTTATTGCCATTATTGACTCTCAAAAAGGAGATTACTCAAATTTGGCAATTGCTTATATGCTTGCAAGAGACATTGCAATAAATGCAAAACAAATAGATTTGGACATTAATCTTTTAACATTAATAGTCAATAGAATTATTAAAGATGTAAATGAAATAAAATTAATTAGAAATCTTGTAGAGGGTAATATTCAAAACAACAAACAAATTTTAAAGCAGCTTGAGAAAAGTATGCTCCTTATGGAGTTTAATCAACAATATTTATCAAAATTCTTAACAGAAGGCAATATGACAAAAAAGGATTTATTAGATTTTTATTTGAGTGAGGAAATTAAAGACAAATACAAACTAATTGAAAAAGAAATCAATGAAATTTAACCATCCCAACACTTTTTTTATTAACCATTCTTTTACAACAGTTCATTCGCAAGATTAGCCAATTCCGACCGCTCACCCTTTTCCAGTCTTACATGAGCATAAATTTCATGATGTTTAATTTTGTCAATCATGTATGACAAGCCGTTACTCTGCGAATCAAGGTAAGGAGTGTCAATCTGGTAAATATCACCTGTAAAAATAATTTTTGTGTTCTCCCCTGCCCTTGTAATGATAGTTTTTACTTCATGAGGGGTAAGATTCTGGGCTTCATCAACAATAAAACACACATTAGAAATACTCCTTCCACGTATATAAGCCAATGGTGTAATAACTAATTTTTCGCTATCAACAGCAGTATTAATGGCTTTATATTCCTTGTCATTTTCCTTGTACTGATTTTGTATAAATTTCAGATTGTCCCATAATGGCTCCATGTAAGGATTAATTTTTTCCTTAATGTTACCCGGCAAAAATCCAATATCTTTATTACTAAGCGGAACAATAGGTCGGGCAAGGTATAATTGTTTGAATCTTCTTTTTTGTTCAAGAGTGCCGGCAAGAGCAAGTAAAGTTTTTCCTGTACCTGCAACTCCCTGCAAAGTAACTAATTTTACCTCCGGATTAAGTATGGCATGCAAAGCAAAAACCTGCTCGGCATTACGTGGCATAATTTTATAAGCCGGACGTTTTTCAACACGTTCAATAAGTTTTGTTACAGGATTATAAAAAGCCAATGCAGATGCTCTATTGTTCTTTAAAATAAAATAATGATTTGGAATAGCATCACTTACTCCAATTTCTTTCAAGGAACAAAAGCCCTCATTATAAATTTTATCAATAATATCTTTATCAACATCTTCAATAACCGATTTCCCCGAATACAATGAATCCACATCTTTGATTTTGCCTGTTTCAAAATCTTCGGCCGGAATACTCAATGATTTGGCTTTAATCCTAAGATTAATATCCTTGGTTACAAGAATCACTTTTTTATCAGGATTTTCTTTAGTTAAGACTAAAGCTGCATTCAATATCCGGTGATCGGGTTTATTTTCACCAAATATTTTTCGTGCATCCATTTCACTTTGCTCGTTCATAATAACTTTAAACCTTCCTTTTTCAGCTCCATTCAGCGAAATCCAGTTTTGTAATGTAAATTTTCCTGAAAGCCTGTCCATGATGCGAATGAATTCCCTTGCTTCAAAATTTATAGTATCATTACCTTTTTTAAAATTATCCAACTCCTCTAAAACTGTGATTGGAATTGCCACATCATTATCTTCAAAACTGTTGATTGCATCATGATTATAAAGAATTACCGATGTGTCAAGAACAAATATCTTTTTCTGTTTTGTTATTTTTCGGGGCATATTTTTTAATATTTCAGTTTTTTATCATCCATTCTGTTATCCCAAAATGTAATAAGTTCTATTTCTTTTTTTCGAGGCTTAACTCTGTAAATAAGTTTGTTTTGTG
>CAZREZ010000467.1:0-2603 GCA_964599115.1 uncultured Bacteroidales bacterium | reverse complement strand
TTGATTGTAATTGATTGTAATTGATTGTAATTGATTGTAATTGATTGTAATTTATGGTAATTGATAGTAATTGATGGTAATTGATGGTAATTGATGGTAATAATTGAAATTAATAACCGTAATCCATAATTCGTAATCCGTAAATATACTTGTTTGGTTTTACCAACACGGTTTAATACAAAATATTATACAGGTTGACAGATTAAAATAATAATAAATTATTTATATGATTTTTTTAAGAACATTCAGCAGGATTTTTTTAGGACTGGTATTTATTTTTTCAGGTTTTGTTAAAGGTATTGACCCTCTGGGAACTGCATACAGAGTTGAAGATTATTTTATTGCTTATGGAACTGAATGGGCTTTACCTTTTGCCCTGTTTTTATCAATATTTCTTTGTACTCTTGAATTTGTTCTCGGAGTTACCCTCGTATTTAATATTAAATTGAAAAAAATTTCTTGGATACTTTTTCTTGTAATGGTATTTTTTACAATACTTACTTTATATGATGCAATTTATAATCCTGTCCCTGATTGCGGTTGCTTTGGCGATGCTATAAAACTATCAAACTGGGCAACTTTTTATAAAAATGTTTTTCTGATGGTATTTGTTATAATTGTGTTCTTCAACAGGAAGAAAATCAAAAGTTCTTTATCAGGATTTTATGGATTAACAATTATTTTGATAGCAACGATTTTATTTTCCTGTTTCTCTGTTTATTCATACAATCATTTACCATCGATTGATTTCAGGGACTGGAAAGCAGGAAAAAATATGGAGCCGGTAAATAATGCAGTTGAAAAAGTTTATTTAATTTATAAAAATAAAAAATCAGGTGAAGTTAAAGAATACCTGTCACCTGATTACCCGTGGAATGATTCTGTTTGGATGTCGGAATGGGAGTTTGTTGATCAAAGGATTGATGATTCGGAAACGGTTAAACATCACGAGTTAAAAATTGAAGATGAATTTGGTGAAGATTATACTGATAATTTTATTAAAAACCCGAATTTTCAATTCATTATAGTTGCATGGAATCTTGACGAAACAAATAAAAAAGCTTTCAACAAGATAAATGAATTTTATAAAAATACTGAAAATGACGGGCATTCATTAGTTGTTTTAACAAGCGACCTGCCTGAAGATATTAAACAATTTGCTGAAGATGTAGGTGCTGATTACGAATTTTATAATGCTGATGATGTTGTTTTAAAAACAATGATTAGAGCCAACCCTGGCTTAATATTAATGGAAAATGGAGTTGTGCTGGGTAAATGGCATTATAACGACTTTCCGGAATATTCTGAAATTAAGAGGAAATATATAGATTAATTAGTAATTAATAGTATGTTACAATTCATTCTAAAACGGCTCTTCTATGGCTTCCTTGTTTTGTTAGGAGTAATTACGGTTGTTTTCCTGCTTTTTAATGTTTTACCGGGCGACCCTGCCAGAATGATGCTTGGACAAAGAGCAGACATAACATCAGTTGAAGCCATAAATAAAGACCTTGGACTTGATAAACCGCTAACAACACAATATCTGAGTTTCCTTAATGACCTTTCACCTGTATCTGCTCATAATAAATCAGATAAAGAAAATTACTGGTATCTCGACAGTACAAAATATTCATACGTAAAACTGATTTCTTTATCAAAAAATAAAGTTATTGTTTTAAAGAGGCCATACTTGCGGCGCTCCTATCAAAGTAAAAGAAAAGTTTCGGAGATACTTTCCGAAGCATTCCCAAAAACAATTTTATTAGCAATGGTTTCAATAATTTTTGCAATGGTTTTTGGAGTGATTATCGGAATTATCTGTGCAATAAAAAAGAATAAAATAATAGATAAAGTTGCTTTGGTTTTCTCGGTTTTAGGAATGTCGCTACCATCGTTTTTTGCTGCTATCCTTAATGCATGGATATTTGCTTTTGTACTTGCTGAATTTACCGGACTGAATATGTTTGGAAGCTTATACACAGTTGATGATTTCGGTGAGGGTGAACATTTGGATTTAAAAAACCTGATTTTGCCGGCAATTACTCTGGGTATCCGTCCTCTGGCTATTATAGTGGAATTAACAAGGAGTTCATTATTAGATGTTCTTTCGCAGGATTATATTCGTACAGCAAAAGCAAAAGGGCTGAGCTTTTTTAAGGTTATTACCAAGCATGCCTTGAAAAATGCGATGAATCCTGTAATAACGGCAGTTTCGGGTTGGTTTGCTTCGTTGATGGCAGGTGCTGTTTTTGTTGAATATGTATTTGACTGGAAAGGAGTAGGAGTGGTGATTGTTGATGCACTGGAAAAGTATGACCTTCCTGTAATTATGGGAGCAGTGCTGGTTATTTCAGTAATTCTGGTTTTTATTAATATTTTCGTGGATATAATTTACGGTTTTCTTGATCCGAGGGTGAGGTATGCTTAAGTGCTTAGTGACTGTCTATAATGTCTGCTGAATTCAAATAAGATGAATAATGAACAAGGATTAACCCCGATACGCTAAAGCTTCGGGGCAGGCTGATTTTAGGTTTATGATTTTAGATTGCTCTTTTGACCATGCCTGAATAGCGTTGACCGTTTTTAACCTTTTTTTAATTATG
>CAZREZ010000466.1:0-2608 GCA_964599115.1 uncultured Bacteroidales bacterium | reverse complement strand
CTATCCTCAAAGCCAGAAAATTGAAATTGATTAATAAACTGATTAGTTATAATTTATTTTTATCTTCGCATAATTTTTTAATTATAAGTATATGAATTTAATTGGTGCAAAGGAATTTATTATTAATAAGCTTGCAAAAGAGCTGAATCCGGATTTTACATATCACAGAATAGAACACACTCTTGATGTTTATGAATCTGCAGTGAGAATAGCAGAAATGGAAAACATAAAAGGAAAAGATTTAATTATGCTTAAAACAGCTGCACTTTTCCACGATTCGGGTATGTTAAGACAATATATTGATCATGAAGAAGCTTCATATGAGATTATGAAGGAGATATTACCAATATTTGATTATTCACCAGAAGACATTGAAGAAATTGGCAAAATGGTAATGGCTACAAAACTTCCTCAAAATGCAAGAACATTTCTTGGGAAAATACTTTGTGATGCCGATCTTGATTATCTTGGAAGAGATGATTTTATTATGATTTCACACCAGTTGCGAAACGAATGGAATATTCTGGATATAAATAAAATGAATCTTAAACAATGGTATGATCTACAAGTAATATTTTTGGAGAACCATAAATATTATACAGATACTTCAATTGCGCTCAGACAGGAAAAGAAAATTGAAAATCTTAACGAGATAAAAAAATTATTAAATTGTAATAAATAATAAATATTTTAAAATTTAAAATATTTTTATATTTTTGTCTGGTAAAACTATTATAAAAACATATAAACACATTTATATATGGATGCAAAAATGAATAATGTTTTATTGGTTCCAACCGATTTTTCGGAAGTATGCGCCAATGCAATTAAACAAGCTGCCGGTTCAGCAAAATATTTAAATTTTAAATTGTGCCTTTTACACGTTATTGATAAAATCACAAAAGCAGATTTAAAAAAGAAAAACTTAGGAGAAAAGAATATTGTTGAAAAATTAAATAATATTGCTGATGAAATAATTAAAGAATATAATATTGAAGTTGAAACAATTGCCCTGGAAGGTAATATTTTTACAACTATCAGCGAAGTTTCTAAAGAAATTGGTGCGTATTTTATTTACCTCGGAACACACGGCAAAGTTGGAATGCAAAAAATTACCGGAAGTTTCGCATTAAAAGTTGTTACAAGTTCAAATGTGCCGGTTATTATAGTTCAAAAACGAATTTTTGAAAAAGGATACAATAATATTGTTTTACCTATTACAAGTGATTGGGGACCATGGGAAAAAACCAAATGGGCTGCTTTAATTGCACAAAAATTTAATGCCAAAATTAATATTTTTCAATTGGAAGGTGAAAAGATTGATGATGCAGTACTATTAATTACCGAACACTTTAAAGCAAATGAAATTGATTTTTCAATCAAGTTTGCTGAAAAAACAACTAATTTTTCAAAACAGGTAATTGATTATGCAACATCAATTAATTCAGAACTAATTATGATTATGACAAATCCTGATAAAGGTTTGAAAAAATATATTTTAGGAAGCTATGATGAAGATATGATTTTTAATACTTCACAAATACCCGTTATGTGCATTAATCCACGTGATGTTAATTGGAAAAAGATTATTTCAAGATAATTTAATTAAATATGAAGGAAAAATTAAATGATATTATTTTAGTACCCACAGACTTTTCTGAAGTTTGTCAAAACGCTATTAATCACGGAGTTGAAATAGCCGAATATCTTAATTGTAAAGTTTGTTTGTTGCACGTAATAAACCGTGAAACAAAAACTCAACTAAAAAAAGAACAAGAGAGCATTGAAGCGATTGAAAAAAAGCTCAAAGCCATTGCTGATAAAATTTATGAGAATACAAAGGTTGAAGTTGAATATTTATATAAAGAAGGAAGTATTTTTGATATAATCCATAAAACAGCTTCTGATATTAAGGCTCAACTTGTAATTTTAGGTACACATGGAAAAAAAGGTCTTCAGCATCTGTTTGGAAGCCATGCTTTAAAAGTTATAACAAATGCTCCGGTCCCGACAATCGTAGTTCAAAAACGTGCTTTTGGAGATGGATATAAAAATATTGTGTTCCCTATTAATGATTTTACAGAAGCAAGGCAAAAACTGAACTGGGCAATTCATATTGGAAAAAAATTCAATTCAACAATTCATATTTTTCAGCAAGAGCAAAACGATCCCGGACTTTTAAGTAGAATCAAGATCATAACAAAACAAGTTGAGGAAGCTTTTAAAAAGTTTGATGTTGACTATAAGCTAATTCAGGCTGAAAAAAAAGCAAATTTCACAAAACAATTATTAACTTATGCTGTTCAAAATAATACTGATTTAATAATGATACTGACAGGACCTGATATGTATTCACCTGATTTTGATTTAGGGCCATGGGATGAAAAAATAATGTTCAACCAAGCTCAGATTCCTGTTATGTGTATAAATCCCATTGAATGCGGTTCGGTATATTATGAATATATTACTTTGATTTAATATTCTTTAAAGAATAAAATTCCTAAAAAGCCGGTAATTTTTTGTCGGCTTTTTTTATTGTATTATTTTTGTATACTAACCTGAATAATTCATCACGCAAAGACGCAGAGACGCAAAGATTTGAATTGGA
>CAZREZ010000465.1:0-2611 GCA_964599115.1 uncultured Bacteroidales bacterium | reverse complement strand
TGATGCTGTTTCAATACTTTCAACAAAAAATATTATGTCAACAGCAAAATCAATTTGTTTGCAGCTTTGCTGTGTTAGGAAATTCTTTAGCTTTATGGACAGGTACTATTTAACTAACACCATTTTTTTCCTTAAAACATTCTTATCTGCTTTAAGCCTGTAAAAATAAATGCCGTTTTCAAGTTCAACTCCGTTGTTATTTCTACCATCCCATTTGTATGTATGTAATCCGGAAAGCACATTTCCTTTTGCAATGGTTTTTACCAACTGTCCGTTGATATTAAAAATCTCAATAATTATTTCAGAAGGTTCAATAAGAAATATTTCAAAAGTTGTTGAAATAGAGAATGGATTCGGATAATTGTCTGATAACGTGGGACTCTTCTGCTGTAAATCATCTTCAATATTAATTAATGGAGTAACTTCCAAATAAACAGGAATACTATCGTAATTATAATAATTATGAAGAATATTTATCACACAAGCATAATTATCAACACTCATTCCGGAGGTATTAAAATAAATATTTACAGTATCTGTTTCATCTTCCTCAAGACTTCCTTTGTATTGTTCCAAAGAAATCCAATCGGGTTGGTTTTCAATTGATATTGTATAATTAAGTGTTCCACCGCCTGTATTTGTAATTTCAAATGTTGTACTATCCTGGGTTTCTTGTTCCAGCACCATATTAATAACATTTGGATTTAAAGACAAAACAGGAGGATTTTGCATTAAAAGCATTGAATTATAAACATTTAACCTGCCACCTGTAACGGTAATATTTTGTAGGCTTGCATTAAAATCAACACCATCAAGGATATATTGTTTCATCATAAGTGCAACTCCTGACAAATCTTCCTGATATTGCATTAGTAATGAAGAATCGGCTGCTGCAAACAACATTGAAATTGCACCGGTAACATGCGGAGTAGCCATTGAAGTTCCCGACTTATTTCCATAATTATTATTTACTCTTGTTGATTTTATGCTTGTTCCGGGTGCTCCAAGGTCAATTGTTGTTAGTCCATATCCGGCATTAGAATTTTTTACATCTGTATTTTGTGTGTTTGTAACAGTGATTAAGTAATCGCTTGCAAATGCAGTTGGAACATCACCTACTTCATCAATGTTCCAGTTAGCGTTCACAGTTGCCCCTGTACTCAAAACACCCTGAATGCCGAGCGAGTCATATATAGCCCCCCACAATGGATAATCTTCCGGTTGCCCTAAGTCCACTCCAAATGAGGCATTTGTAGCTACAACAAAAGCACCTTGTTCACCTCCGGTTTCATTATATGAAGCACGCATTTCCAAAACATATCCGTAAGCTTCAACTACAGTTGACTCAACCGTTGATGAACCGGCAACAGGCATAATCTTAGCATTCCAGTTCACTCCGGAAACACCCATTCCATTATTACCTTTTGCTGCTGCAATTCCGGCAACATGTGTACCATGATCATCACTGCAAACATTTCCTGTGTGGGAATATGCATTCCATCCGTCAAAATCATCAATATATCCATTGTTATCATCATCAATACCATTGTCAGGAATCTCATTATAATTTTTCCCGCAGTCAAGGTCTTCATGATCAATATAAACCCCACCGTCAATTATTGCCACAACAATTGTATCGCCTAAGACCGTAACACCTTCTATAGAAATATCCCAGGCATTAGTGGCATCAATATCAGCATCGGGTACACCACCCGATTGACCGGTATTTCTTAGCGCCCATTGTTCATCAAAATATGTATCATTGGGTACTGTTTCCCTTATAGAAATAAAATGATTAAATTGAGCTTCAAGAATATTTGTGTGATCTTTGATTTCTGATAAAACTTTTTTGTCGGAAATTATGCCTGAAGCAAATTCAAAAAGCCAGATATTCATCCTTTTTGATAATAATAGTTTTGACTTTAAATGAATTCTGCTAAAATCAGACTCAATTAATTCCAGGTTTTTCCCGGGAATAATCTGAATCATTAACTCGCCCGGCACATAATTTTTCCCATTATTATCAGGTGTTTCATTTGAAATTAGAAAAGGGAATACGACTACTAATAAAAATAAATATAATTTTTTCATTTTCTGCTTTTTTACTTGTTTATTGCTTATTGTGTTTTTTTTAATAACAAACATTGTTACTGTTCAGCCTCATGTAAAATTGAATAGAAAGGTGAACAGTAACCAAACATTAATAATTAATGTCGGAATAAATATTACCCATCTTATTCGACTTAGAGCCAAAATTTTTATTCAAAATAGTATTGATACTAATAGACAATAATAATGATAATTTGGTTGTATATAACAAATTCTATTAATTATTTTCATTTCATTTTATTCATATACATCCATTTGGCATTATCAGTAATTAAGGTATCTAAATCAATATTTTTCTCTTTTGCTGTCCTCTTAATACTGTTTAACCACTTTTCATCATTTCGTATAATCCATTCAATATATTTTATGTGGTCTTCTTTGCTTTTATTTTTTGACTTTTTAAATGCGGTATAAAACTGGTGTTCTGCGTTCTTTCGTATCATTTCCTCAAGATTAGTATTAGCTTTTTTAGTATCAGAAAATAATTTTTTAAACCTTTTAT
>CAZREZ010000464.1:0-2625 GCA_964599115.1 uncultured Bacteroidales bacterium | reverse complement strand
TACTTACAAAATTAATCAAACCTTCGAAAATATCAAAGTTGTATTATTTCCTCCGAAGCCGAAAGAGTTTGATAATACATTGTTTATTTTAATATTTTTAATCAAATTTGTTACAGGGCTAAAGTTTAGTTCTTTCATTTGTTGCCCGAAATTCAGATTGGGAAATATTGTCCGACGTTTTATTGATAAAACACTCAAAACTGCCTCTATTCCCCCTGAAGCACCCAATGTATGACCGGTAAACGATTTAGTAGAACTTAACTTCGGGATTTTATTACCGAATATTTTCTCAACTGCCTTTCCCTCCGAAAGGTCGTTATTAACTGTACCTGTTCCGTGAGCATTAATATAATCAATCTCATCAGTTGAAAGCCGGCTCATATCAATAGCTCCTTTCATTGCCAAATAAGCACCATAACCATCCGGAGAAGAAGCTGTTTGATGATATGCATCACAGGAATTATTATATCCTTTTAATTCGCACAATATTTCTTTGTTTGCAGAATTTGCAGCTTTTTCGGATTCTAAAACTAAAAAACCTGCTCCTTCGCCAAGTGTAAGTCCGTTCCTGTTATTATCAAAGGGTTTGCAAGAGTTTTTATCAAGTATCATTAAAGTGTTAAATCCATTCAGAGTGAATTTGGTTATAGAATCAACACCTCCTGCAATTACTCTGTCCAGAATACCATTTTTAATTAATCTTGCCCCAAACATTATTGAATTAGCTGATGATGAACAAGCTGTGCTAATAGTTGTTATGTAATCCTTAATACCGAGATAATCCGCAATTTTTTCTGTGCTGTCGCCACAATCGTGTGTAACGATATCAATTAATTTGCCTGATTGATTATCTTTAATAAAACTGCTGATAAAATGTTCGCTTTTATCCATTCCACCAACAGATGTAGCAGAAACAAGTCCTGTTCTTACTTCGGATATATCTTTAATGCCTGAAGTTATAACTGCTTCTTTAGCTGCTATCATTCCTAACAGTGCGGTTCTTGTGTAACCTTGTCCATTAGCAAGACAGGCAATTTCAAATAATTCTTCGTTTGAAGGTTTAACCTCGGCAACCGGCAGTTCGTTCCTGTGAATTGTATTTAGATGAGTTGTATAGCCAATACCGGATTTTGACAGGTTTAATGAATTCATAACCTCAGAGGTATTGTTGCCAATAGCTGAAATAACTCCAATTCCCGTTACAAAAACCTTGTCGGACATATAATTAGTGTTTGTCTATAAAGTAAATACTTTTTATATTATTTTAGAATTATGATTTTAGATTGTAGATTTATTTTTTTAAACGTCTAATTTTCAATTTAATAAATCTGAATTCTTAAATCTTAAATCTACAATTTATCAAATACATTGATATTATAGACTGGCTCTATTTGTTCTCCTTAATAAATTCAGCCATTGTCCTGACTGAATATAAAATTTTCTTTCCTTCTTCTGCAGTTTCTATCTTTAATCCGTAATTTTTCTCTAACAAAACTATCAGTTCAAGAGCATCAATAGAATCTAATTCCAAGCCCTCAACAAAAAGCGGGGCATCGGTTTCAATATCTTCAATTTCCATTTCTTCAAGATTTAATACTTCTATGATCTCTTTTTTTAATGTGTTTATTAATTGTTCCATGTAATTTTTTATAATAAGTTCTTAATTTCTATTTAATAGTATTAAAATTTAAACCGCAAAAACGCTAAGATACGCAAAATTTTAAAGGTTCTTAGCGTTCTTAGATGTTTATAATATATCATTTTAGCCTTAACTATTCAAGTTTTGGGCTAAAGCCCTAATTTACTGCTGATTGACTAATCCCATCCTTAAGGTTGGGGTAAAGCATAATTCCTATATATCAGGACTTTAGTCCTAAATTGAAGAGTTTATGAATTAATCAGGTTAAATTTGATTCATATATTTTGCAAATATTTTTCTGTTCAAAATTAATATTTCTCCAAATATTTTTTTTATTTTCTTTTTCCACTAAAAATAGTAATGAGTCATATTTATTTTTCTCATATTCAACCCAACCTGAAATACAACTTTTAATTTTTGATGTATTAAATAAATTATTTATATAATTACAGAGAAAATCAGGGTCGAATTTTTCAGAAATAAGAAAGCAACTTTCACCCATAATTTTGTTACGAATACATATTTCACCAATCATAATATTCGGCAAAGTATAAACAAATACAGAAGGGCTGGGAAAATAATTTGATTTATCTTTAATAGTGTTGTAATACTTAATATCCGTATTGATTGATGAGCCGGAATTTGAAATTATTATTCCAATTTCATCATTTTTATATTGGCTTAATAAATTTTTCTGTTTAAGTAATAACTCAGAAGTAATAAAACCTAATTTGCTCAGATTATCCATCTTAAATAACTTAGGATAATTGATTTTATAATTTCTATAAACTGATCTTATAAAATCAGGGAAACCTGCATAATTATCCTTTACATAATCAAGCTTATCATTAATAAAAACTTTATTATTACGGATGATGCAGTAACTTGTAATTTTTAGATTTTCTAAAAGCATGAATTAATGACTAAAATATAATTTATCAGATATAAATATATTATTATGCATAAGTTTATCAAGGTTTTTATAT
>CAZREZ010000463.1:0-2625 GCA_964599115.1 uncultured Bacteroidales bacterium | reverse complement strand
AGAAAAACCACACCGCTAAAACTTATTAAAAAAGTAATACGCCCTTATTTAAGCAGGTTTGAAAAAAATGTACCTGACGAATACTATGTTACTGAAAACCAGTTGAATCTTTTTGAGGAAGAAAAAGACCGGTTAAATAAATGAAAAATATTCCATTTCTTTCGTTTATTTATGTGTGAAAAAACTGAAATTAAGTCTAATTAGCGACTGTCCGTAAAGTCAATTATGTTGATAAAATTTTAGATTTATGATTTTAAACTATACTCATTATTAAATATTCACTAAAACTTATAGCCATGAAAATCAAAATTTTTACCACAATCTTAATTTCAGTTTTTTTCAATTTAATTTTATTTGCAGGTGAGGTATCTATAGATAAAGCAAGACAAGTTGCAAAAAATCTTTATTTTCAAAAATCTGACGTTAATTATAATGGAATTATTTTTGATAAAGATTTTACGATTTATGAAGGAAATACTCCTGTTTATTATGTTTTTAATATATCAAATGAAAATGGTTTTATAATTGTATCTGCCGAAGACCATGTATTGCCTATACTCGGATATTCATTTGAAGGTAATTATTATGAAAATAATCAGCCTGCTCAATTCATTTCCTGGATGCAGAATTACAAAGAGCAGATATTATTTGTAAAAGAAAATAATCTTCCTGTTTCTTCAGAGATAATTTCATTATGGGAAAAATATGAAAAAAGAATAGAAAAAGATAATGGTTTTTATGAGAACCGTGTTATTGTGGGACCATTATTAGGCGATATTAAATGGGACCAGGGTTGTCTTTATAATGATTCCTGTCCGCCGGATGCTGCCGGCCCTTGCGGTCATGCCTATGCCGGTTGTGTTGCAACAGCTACGGGAATGATAATGAAATATCATTCACACCCACATCAGGGTGTAGGCTCGCATAGTTATACTCATTCAATTTACGGAACTTTATCGGCTAATTTTGGAGCAACAACTTATGACTGGGCGAATATGCCGGTTTCAGGAAGTAATGGAAATGTAGCCCAGCTATTATATCATGTAGGAGTTTCAATTGATATGAATTATGGACCTAGCAGTTCAAGTGGCTATACTTCGGCTGCTGTAACTGCATTAAAAACATATTTTGAATATAAACCAAGTGCTTTTTATGACCAAAAAGTTTATTATAGTGATCCTGTTTGGAATAATATGTTAATTACAGAGTTGGATAATGACAGACCATTGCTATACAGAGGATCCGGAACAGGCGGTCATGCTTTTGTTTGTGATGGTTATGATGATGATTATCAAAGTACAGGAGCTTTATATTTTCATTTTAACTGGGGCTGGAGCAGAACGTATAATGGGTATTACCAACTTATAAATCTTAATCCCGGTTCACATAATTATACTAATGACCAGGCAGCAGGTTTTGGGATTGAACCTAAAACCAGTGTTGTTCCATACAGCGATTTCAGCTCAGATGGAAATTGCCCTTGTATAGGAAATACTGTAAATTTCCTTGACCAGTCAACTAATGGACCAAATAGCTGGAGCTGGACTTTTCCAAGCGGAGCACCTGCTTCATCAACAAATGAAGATCCTTCAATTACATATAATACTGCAGGAAACTATGATGTAACCCTGACAGCATCTAACGTCTCAGGTGCAGGCAATACACAGACAAGAATAAATTATATTAATGTTTATAATAGCCCCACAGCACCTTCCTGTCTCCCATATACTCAAACTCTTGGAAATTACTGGTATGGAATATTGAACGTAACCATTAATAATCTTGATCATTCAACCGGAGATGCATATTCGGATGGAGGTTGTATGGATTTTACATGCCGGTATTCAACTACTTTAACTCCCGGAACTACTTATCCAATGGAGATAACTGTGAGAGTCGGAACATCCGGTAATGCTCATACTAATGCGTATATTGATTTTAATAATGATGGTGATTTTGATGATACTGGCGAATGTATCATTAATGATCAAATAAGTTCCAATGCAAGTTCGGCAAATACTTTTACAAGTTCAATTGTGATGCCTTCAAATCCCACAATAAATCAATTGCTTAGAATGAGGGTTATATCAGATTATACAACTATTTCGGGTCCATGCAGCGATCCGTATATTGGCCAATCAGAAGATTATGGAGTCTTTTTTGAAGCCGTACCTCCCGCACCTAATGCAACTGCAGCAACAAACATCCTGCAAACAAGCTTTGATGCCAACTGGGATGCTTCTTCAGGTGCTGACGGTTATTATCTTGATGTCGCTACTGATAATGGATTTACAAATTTTGTAACCGGATACAATAATCTGAATGTTGGAAATGTTACAACATACAATGTTACAAGTTTGAGTGCAAATACAGATTACTATTATCGTGTCAGAGCATTTAATTCTTATGGTACAAGTAGTAATTCAAATGTTATAAGTTTGACTACTTTACCTAATGCACCTTCAGCCCCTAATGCAACAGCAGCAACAAATATTACTCAAACAAGTTTTGATGCCAATTGGGATGCTTCAACAGGTGCAGATGGATATTATTTAGATGTAGCTACTGATAATGGTTTTACAAGTTTTGTGAGCGGCTATGATAATTTAAATGTAGGAAATGTAA
>CAZREZ010000462.1:0-2634 GCA_964599115.1 uncultured Bacteroidales bacterium | reverse complement strand
TAGTTTCTTCACTAATCATTAACCGGCATTTTATAAATAATGCTAAAATAAAAAATATTTTAAAGATAATGAAATAAAAAAGCGTTTATATTTTTAAAAAACATAAACGCTAAAAACCGAATTTTAATATCAGCTATACCAATGCTGAACGAAAATACAAATAACATTTTTGATAACCAACGGGTTAACCCGTTGGCTATTCAGAAATTTATTTTCTTTTATAATTATTTTCTAATTACATCATCACCTTTATTTCCATGTCTTGGTTTTGAAACAGGTGTTTCAGCAATAGAATCACGCATTTTTGTATCAGCTTTAATATTCTGAAATTTATAATAATCCATAATTCCTAAATTACCTTCTCTGAATGCTTCAGCCATAGCTTTTGGGATTTCAGCTTCTGCCTGAATAACATTTGCGCGGGCTTCCTGTGCTTTTGCTTTCATTTCCTGCTCAACTGCAACAGCCATAGCACGGCGTTCTTCTGCTCTTGCCTGAGCAATATTTTTATCAGCATTTGCCTGGTCCATTTGTAATACAGCACCAATATTTTTACCAATATCAATATCTGCAATATCAATTGAAAGTATTTCAAATGCAGTTCCCGAATCCAGCCCTTTTTCCAAAACAACTCTTGAAATTGAATCAGGGTTTTCCAATACCGATTTATGTGAATCCGCAGAGCCGATTGACGAAACCACACCTTCGCCAACCCTTGCAAGAACGGTTTCTTCGCCGGCACCGCCCACTAACTGCTTGATATTTGCACGAACTGTAACACGTGCTTTTGAAATCAACTGTATTCCATCTTTTGCAACAGCAGTAACAGGGGGTGTATCAATAACTTTAGGATTTACCGACATTTGAACTGCTTCCAATACATCCCTGCCTGCAAGGTCAATTGCAGTTGCAACTTTAAAACTAAGTTCTATGTTTGCCTTTTCAGCCGAAATAAGTGCATTAACAACTGATTTTACACGCCCTCCTGCTAAAAAGTGTGCCTCCATTTCGTTCCTGTTTAATTTTAAGCCGGCTTTGGTAGCTGCAATCAAACTGGTAACTATAACAGAAGGAGGAACTTTTCTCCATCGCATAAGAACTAACTGCAATAAAGAGATTCTTACTCCGGATACCAGTGCGGTAAACCATAATCCAACAGGGATAAAATAAAAAATTATCCACAAGCCAAATAAACAACCTATGCCTATGGCGATGATAACTAATACATTTGTTTCCATAATATTTATATTTTAGGTTTAACAATAATTTTATTAAAATTTATTTTTACAACAATAATTTCTGTTTCCTGATCAATAAATTCTCCCAGTGTATGAACTTCGTAAAATTCTCCATTAATAAGAGCTTTTCCGACAGTAGACAATTTTGACACAGTTTTACCGGTATCCCCTACTTTTACTTTTTTTTCGTCTATTACATTAACTTTACTGTTTACTTCGGATTTAAGCATTATTTTCTTCCATGTTTTTGATCTCAGCGAGAAATACAGAATTATAATTGTTAATAATCCTGTAGCTGCCAAAGTATAATGCCCTGCAGTGCTTCCGTAAACCGAATATGCCTGCCATATTCCAATAGTCATCATAATAAATCCCAATATCCCGAATACTGCATGTCCGGGAATCACTAATATTTCAAGGATTATAAAAATCAATCCGATAACAATCAATACGGCTATAACAGTCCAGGTCATTTTATTTTAATATTTGATTAATTTATTATTCAATAGAAACAGTCAAATTTCTATTGGTCATTTCATCATAAACCGGTTTCAGTTCATAATGTGTTCCTGATTTCACGGCACATTTTCCTTTATAATGAACAATTAAAGTACATTGTTCTGCCTGATGATTATCAAGCTCACATATATCAATTAATGTTTCAATAACAAAATCAAAAGTATTAAAATCATCATTATAAAGAATAAGTTCTTTAATATCAGATAAATCTTCCTTTGTGTCTTTTAAAATCTGAACTTTTTCCTTAACCATTTTTTTTAAAATTAAGAGAATATAAATAAGTTGTTAAAATTACAATAAATTTCTTAAAAAAAATTAATTTTAACAAAAACATTTAAAAAAAAATTTACTTTTACATTATATATTAATATCCCGATACGCTCGTTCCTCGCTATCGGGATTAATTCGACTACCAAATTATACTTTGTAAGTTCAATTAGTAAATGCAACTTTTATTTTTTTACTTTTATCTTTTGTCTTTTTATAAATGCTTGATTTCAATAAATTCATAATAGCTTTAAGAGAAACAAAAGAGGAAATCGGGATTGATATTTCAAAAATCAATATATACGACCTTCTTAATAAAAGCATAATCTGCGAAAAACAAATTGTAAACAGTGAAAATATTAAGGTTAACGTTCCCTGCTTTTTTATTGAAGATTTAATAATCTGGGGTGCAACAGCAATGGTAATCAGTGAGTTGATTCAGGTTATTAGAGAGGCGATTGAATAATTATACAAAACATTCCATTTCTCTTGTTGAAAGATAGTTGGAAAAAATAAATTGTTCAATTGTTCAATTGTTTCATTGTTTCCCGAGCTCTCAGCGATTTTGTTAATACTATTAACTTTAGTTTTATAAAAAAAACTCTTAATT
>CAZREZ010000461.1:0-2635 GCA_964599115.1 uncultured Bacteroidales bacterium | reverse complement strand
GGTTCGAGCAATGCAACAATACCTTCACTTACCGGTTCATTGGTTTTAACGGCAGAGTGTGCTATTGACGCTGAACCCACACCTGCTTCATTGGAAAAACATGCTCGTTGGAACCCGATTATTAAAACTCCGATAAATCCGCCTTTTATTGCATCTGCATTAAATGCTCCATTAAAAATTAAAACAAATACATTATCAATTTCTGTAATATTCATAAAAATAATTACCAAAGCGGTAATTATATATAGCGATGCCATAAAAGGAACAATTTTTTCAGTAACATTCCCTATGCTTTTAATTCCGCCGATAATTACCAAACCAACAAGAATTGCGAGGAGAATTCCGAAATAAGCACCCTTATCTTCCATAAATGGAAAAAACAAAGCAAGTTGCGAAAAAGCCTGGTTAGCCTGAAACATATTACCACCTCCGAATGAGCAACCCATAATCAGTACTGCAAATATTGCTGCAAGAACTTTTCCCAGGACACCAAGTTTTCTTTTTTTCAGTGCACTGCTTAAATAATACATTGGTCCGCCCGAAACGTGCCCTGCTTTATCTATCTTTCTGTATTTTACACCAAGAGTACATTCAACAAATTTTGTTGACATACCTAATAATCCGGCAACTATCATCCAGAAAGTAGCACCGGGACCACCAATTGCAATTGCAATTGCTACACTTGCAATATTTCCTAATCCTACTGTTGCAGATAATGCAGTTGTTAATGCCTGAAAATGTGAAACCTCACCTTTATCCCCGGGCTTGTCATATTTACCCCTAATCAACTCAATACTGTGCCTGAAACCGCGTATGTTAATAAACCGCATTTTAAACGTGAAAAAAACAGCTCCTACGATTAGCCATAAAACAATAATAGGAACACCCTGTTTTTTGTGGTCGCCATTTTTATCAATTACAGGATTACCATTATCATCATAAATATAAGGATCGCGAATACCAAAAGCTTCCAAAGGATCCCAAAATAATACATAACCCATTACCTCTACAACAGGCTTAAAAAAATCATTTATTTTTTGACTGAAATTTTTTTCTTCAACCTCTATTAGTTCAGTAACAGCCTTGTTAATTTTTTCGCGGACAGTTCCTGTAGTATCATTTGCAGGTGAAATTTCTGAAGCATATAATTCAAATGAAAAGAATAAGGTAAAGGTTAGGATTAACAAGAATAACAAATGCTTCATTTTGTGATTTTTATGATGATTTGCCTTATAAATGATTTTCATGGCAAAAATGGCAAAAAAAATCTCAATAGCAAAATATAAAAATTTGAAATTAGAAATTTGAAGTTAAAAGTGAAAAATTTGCACTTTATTATTTGTAAGTTCATTATTGATGATAAAGGAAATCATTTTATTAAGTAATTAAATAGTGTGTTTCCTGAGCCAACAACAAGATTCAGGTCTTTGTTGTTTCTAAGACTTCCGATTGCGAAAGGAGTCTCACCAACAAGACCGGAAGAGATGATGACATTACCTTTTTTATCAAACAAAAATATTTCGCGGGTTTTATCCGAGACAACGCCAAGAAGAATTTCCCTGTTTGAGATAGGAATAATTACAGGTTTTAAATTTATATCAGATTTAAATTCGTATTCAAAAATTATTTTTTTAAAGCGATCAAAAACTGTTAATTTATTTTTATCAAGATAAATGAAATCTTTGGAACCGTTCTTATCAAAATCTTCATAAAGAAAATAATGGTCCGGAGAAAATTCCCTGAAGAAAGTTTTTGAAATATTCCCTGATTTAGTAATATATGTGAGGTTGCCCTTCTCGTCTGTAGTAATAATAATGCCTTTTTTGTTGGTTTTATTTACATAAAATTCCGAGTTTCCGGCTTTAATTAATTTACTTTTTAAATTTATCCTTGTTCTTCCTCTTCTGTCGGTGATTTTTATTTTACCTTCTTTATCGGTTATTAAAATATAGTCTTTTCCGGCAGCTACCAAGTGCTGAATTTCCCGATTAACAATTTCACTTGTTTTAGGATTTTTCCATCCACCCACTTCATTGCCTTTAATTGTATAATTGTAAACTTTTTTATCTTCTCCGGAATAAATAATACGGTAATTTTTGTTGCCCGAATAATCAAAGACCGTAAGACCATTGGTTGCTTTTTTACTTAATTTTATAGGATAGTTTTCAACTTTTCGTCCTTTAAGGTCAATCAGGTAAATATAATTTTCTGTATTAAAAAGGTATTGTATCTTGCGGTTTTTGTAATAGTCAACAGGGTAAACATTACTTATAACCGGTTCGGCAACAGGAATTTTCCATAAAATATTTCCATTATTATCAACCAAATACATATTATTTTCAATATCATACACAACAATATTATAAGTATTATCAGTATGATCTTTAACAAAATATGGTTGTCCTGTAATATTTTCGTCAAGTGTGGCTTTCCATACCGAGATATTTTCTTCTTTATATGAAGGATTATATTTTAGATAAAGATTTGTGTAAAACATTCTGTTAATAAAACTTAACTGCAAGGCAAATGATTGAAAGTTTTTAATAATATCGGCATTATGAGATATTATAGAAGACAAATTATCGTTTGTGAATGTTTTTAAAACTTCAATGGAATTCCTGATGTTATAAAACAA
>CAZREZ010000460.1:0-2636 GCA_964599115.1 uncultured Bacteroidales bacterium | reverse complement strand
TACAGGTTTTGTTATTGTTACTGCTGATGATGGTGTAATTCCTGTTTTGGGATATTCTTTTACAGGATATTCACAAAAAGAATCCCAACCACCGCAATTACAAGACCTGCTAAACATTTTTAAACATCAAATTTTGTATGTAATTGAAAATGATTTTAAAGCGAATAAAAAAGTTCAGGCAGAATGGAACCATTTGCTTACTAATAACATTGACCAACTAAAGATTTTCAGGAATATAAAAGAAGTTGAGCCCTTGCTCACAACAACATGGAATCAGGGCATTTATTACAACGAAATGTGTCCTGCCGATCCCTTAGGTCCCGGAGGACATTGCTATGCAGGCTGTGTTCCCTCTGCTATGGGACAGGTAGTAAATTATTTCAGGTTTCCTATACAGGGAACCGGCTCATATTCTTATCAATGCCCGCCTTACGGCACACTGTCCGCTGATTTTGGAAATACAACATACCAATGGAACAGCATGGCAATTTCATTAAGCAACAGCAATCTTGCAGTTGCTGAGATTCTTTATCATCTCGGAGTTTCTGTGGACCTTGTTTACGGACCAAATGGCTCAGGAATGTATAATCATAAAGCAGCCTATTCATTACGAACCTATTTTAATTACTCACCCGAAACACAATATGTTTATCGTGACAGTACTTCAATGGACTGGGACAGTTTATTGATTTCACATCTTGATAAAAAAATCCCAATGTACTATGCCGGCTGGTCAGTACCGAATATCAACGGGCATGCATTTGTTTGTGACGGATATCAGGATGCTAATTATTTTCATTTTAACTGGGGATGGGGCGGCTCTTACGACGGATATTTTTATACTGATAATTTAGGTCCGGGCGGCTCAAACTTTAATCTTGCACAGGAACTTATAATTAATTGCTATCCCGACACTATCAATTTTCAATACCCTTATTATTGCACGGGTGATTCAACAATAAGTTCTATTGAAGGTACAATTGAAGATGGAAGCGGACCAATTGACAATTATCTCAACAATACAGATTGCAGTTGGTTGATAGCTCCTTTAGATTCTGTTGAAAATATAACACTGAATTTTATAAAATTTGAAACCGATATTAATGATTTTGTTACAATTTATGATGGCGAAACAACTTTGGATTCTGTTCTTGGAACTTTTTCAGGTTCAACTTTGCCTGAATCCATAACATCTTCAGGAGACAAGATGTTAATAACTTTTATTTCAGATGATGATGAAACATCAGCAGGATGGTTAGCAAGTTACAATTCCGAGATTCCTGTTTATTGCAGCGGACTTACATTACTTACAGCGGTCAGTGATACTTTTAGTGACGGAAGCGGTCCACGCAACTATCATAACCTGACTACTTGTATGTGGAATATTAAACCTCCGGATGCTTCGGAGATTACTATTTATTTTATAGAATTTAATACTGAAGAAGAGTTTGACCAGGTTAAAATTTTTGACGGAACAACACCAATTGCCGAATTGTCAGGAACTGAAATTCCCGACCCAATAACTGCATACAGCGGATCAATGTTTTTAACTTTCACAACAAATTCAACTGTTACCGCTCCCGGATGGGAAGCCTATTATGAAATTAATAATGTTGACATTTTTGAAAATGATATTTTTGAAAATTTTACAATATTTCCAAATCCGGCATCCGACGAATTATTTTTAGAATTTATTTTAAACCAAAATCAAGCATGTGAAATAAAAATTATTACAATTAACGGTATAACCGTATTCTCCGAAAGATTAAATAACTTTACCGGTCATTATCAAAATGTTTTTAATACTGAAGATTTTTCAGGCGGTGTATACATTTTAAATATCAGATGTGAAAATGGAGTAATAAATAAAAAAATTATTATTAATCATTAAAAAAATTTATCCCGCTAAGCGCTTTCAAAGCGCTTAGCGGTTATCGTTTTCGTAAAAATCCATACCTCCCCCTTTCTCAATGCATTCAATTATCTTTTTCTTAAATTTCCAGCATGTCATTTGGCGGATATTTATTCTATGGGATATCTCATAAGTGGAAATATCAGGATTTTTACAAACATAAAAAGCAATTCGAAATGCATAGGTTAATGGTATTTTACACTTATGGAAAACAGTATGAGAAGTAGCAGATTCGTCATGCTTGCATTTTGTGCATCTTCTTGAGAAAGGCATTTTACCTTTGCAATAATTTGTATTTCCGCATTTTCTGCAAACATACCCATCCTTCCATTTTAAATCTGCCAAATAATGCAGACATTTATTCTCATCAGAAAATTTTAAATCAAATTGTTTAATACTTAAATTACCAAATAATCCACTCATTACTATTTATTTATAGAAAACAGCCAAACTGTCATAACTTCTTTTGGAATAATTTTTGATACAAAGATAAAATAAAAAGTGATAATTAAGCGATTTATAATAAAATTATTTATATATTTGCATGCGAAATTTATTTTATTAAATTATTAATTTAAAACTTATGAAAAACGTAAAAATTATTGGACTTACTTTAGTTGCATTTATCCTTATAAGCTGCAATAATACAAGCGGAAATAAACCAAAAAAAATTATAGATACGGATAATGAAAAAGTTGCTGCAAGTAAAAAAATAAAACCCGAA
>CAZREZ010000459.1:0-2641 GCA_964599115.1 uncultured Bacteroidales bacterium | reverse complement strand
TTGCATAATGAAAACAGTCTATAATGATACTCCCCCCATTTTTTCCATTGAGCCCCGTTTCGACAGAATTGCAAAATATAATCAATTGCTAAGGATTGAAGAAATATTAGGAATTGCAGCAAGATATTGGGGTAAAGATTTTAAATATGCAAGATAATTGTGCTTCCTTAAAAAGAGTTATCTGTAGCTGGTTTCTGATTATTGGTTACTTGTTGTTCATTGGTCATTAATTCATTGAATATATAAATGATAATAAAGAAAAAACTTGCCAGACCGATAGCCAATCCCAGGATGTTTATTGTTGAGAAGATTTTATTCTTGAGTAAACTTCTTATGGTTGCTTTTAAATAATTTATAAACATTTTATTTTAAAGCTTCACTTAATGGAATTCTGACACCATTTTTATATGCAACAACGAAGGCATCGCTTATTCCTTTGTTTTTAATTGACCTGCAGTAATTTCTTGCGTCGTTAAAATTTGTAAATGAACCGACTGAATAACGATACCAGCCATCATAGTAATTCTCAAAAATTTGGTCGGTAATATTGTAATTATTTGCAAATTGCTGCATATTTGCTCTTTTCTGATGTTTAGCCATAATTTGAATGCGGTAAACTAAACCTGGTCCACTGGCAAAAGTTTTATTGGTTTGTACTTTGTCGTAAGAGGTTTGAGGTGTGTAAATATTACCGGTTTCAGTAGTTCTAACCGTTGTTGGATGTTCCCCTGTAATAATAAATTTTCCTTCATCGGTAATAGTTCTTGTTTCAGGTGCATAAGTATCGGTTGAAGTAATTGTGCCACGTGAAGTTCTAACCGGTTTTTTTGCAGGAAAAATGTCTATAGCATCATATTCTATAATGTCGGGT
The DNA here is from genome assembly GCA_964599115.1 of uncultured Bacteroidales bacterium. GTDB lineage: Bacteria > Bacteroidota > Bacteroidia > Bacteroidales > JADFUO01 > JADFUO01. The sequence continues at coordinate 1,770 of CAZREZ010000459.1, read as the reverse complement.
AAGTCGCTTCTGGTTCTTTCTTTTTGCATTTTTAACATCGTTTCTTGTTGTTCCTGCTTTTCCATTTGTCTTTCCTGCTTGTTGTATTTTTTTGTGCGTTCTACATTTTGATGTGAGTAATATTTTAAATCCTTTTGTGCCTGTTTTTCGTTTTTTCGTTCCTGTCTGTATTGGTTTCTTTCATAAGAACTTCTTCCGGTACCGATACCAAGGCCGTTAAAGCTATATGAAATTCCTAAGGATGTATAATTAGAAATATCATATTTAAAACCGCCTTTTTTTGCATCCAGCATGTCGGAATTTACTCCTCTTAATGTGCTTTCCAGATTTAGACCCCAATTGTTACTTAAATTAAAATTTAAACCTAATCCCATAGGAAGGACTAATTCAGTTGTTCTGTCTTGAAAACTTCCACCTGGGATACCGCTTTGTCCTAAAATTTTATTGGTATTATAATCCAATAATTCTGAATTCCAGTTTGCAAAACCAATTCCAATCAAACCGTAGAGTGATAATCTCCTGTAATTATTATTACCCCAAATTAGATTGCTGAAATTAAGTGTTGTGTGAAGGCTGTATTCTAAAATATCAGCATTGAATTTTAAATTAGCCGGAGCACCATCTTTAAATTTTTTCTTTGTTCCATGTAGTTTTCCTATTAATAATTGTCCGCCAATACCAAAAACAGGAGATATTTGCTTGCGAAGAATAAGTCCGCCTGCCATTCTCCAATCTTCTTTGTAGGGAGCAAACCTGTATTGTTGAATATCGCCGTAAAATAAATTTGAGCCTGAATTGAGATTTATCATCCAATTGCTGAAGAATCCCACCTTGTCTTCGGAATAAGCTTGTGATTGAGCACTGGCTGAAATATTCAGAAAAAATATTAATATAAAGAAAAAACAATATGTTTTAAAAAATTTCATTTTTCTAACTTAAACTTAAAAATTAAATCTTGTAACCAATATGAAATTTATTATAAAAATTAAAATTAATATTAATAAGAGCAATATTTATTCAAGTAATCCAATGAAATACCAAAACCGAGTTCAAATGCTTTGTTCCAGTCTTCACAGGCTCCTTCAAGGTCGTTTGTGTAAAATTTTGAAACACCTCTGTTAAAATAATTTTTTATCCAGTTTGAATATTCCATAACATCAGTTGGGCGTATCTCAATAGCTTTATCAAAATCTTCAATAGAGCCTGAAAAATCATGTAATTTGTATTTTGCAATCCCCCTGTATGAATATATCATTGAAACTGTTGTATCTGGATTTAGTTTTATTGCTTCATCAAAATCAAAAATAGCTTTATCATAATTACCTGCCTGATATTTTAAGATACCCCAGCTGTAAAATGCAGTGAAAGTTGAAGGATTATCAACAGTGGGGATATTGTATGCCTGTGAATCGCGAATAAATTTTTTAAACTTATAGTATCTAGCTTCGTAATAAGAATTATTAAATAATTTAGACCAATTAGTAGGGTCCATATACCATGCATAAAGCGATTTTTTAGAGAATGATCTTATTAATTTAAATTTTACAACCTCCTTTTCGCCTGATTGAATCGGGTAAACTGCAAGAATCAAATTGGATGCGTTAACGTTTGTTGAGTTTAGAGTGGCTTGAATTTTATTAACAATTTTATCATCAACAAATTGAGGATTATATTTTTTTATTATACCACTGCAAAAAACATCTAAATTAACTGCATAAGGTTTATTAAAAATAACTTCTTTAGGCAGGACTTTATTTAGATTTTCGGCTT
>CAZREZ010000458.1:0-2648 GCA_964599115.1 uncultured Bacteroidales bacterium | reverse complement strand
CGAATTGACCAAAGAAGCCATCGATGCTGAAGGTTGGTTTCATACAGGTGATATCGGCAGGATTGAACCTGAAGGACAACTGAAAATTACCGGACGAAAAAAATCAATGTTCAAAACAGCAATGGGTAAATACATCATCCCTGAACTTATTGAAAATAAATTTAAAGAATCATCTTTTATTGACAGCATTGTTGTGTTAGGTGAAAATCAAAAATTTGCTGCAGCACTTATTGTGCCCGATTTTGATTACTTAAAATCATGGTGCGCTGTTAAGGATATTAAATATACTTCCGATAAAGAAATGATTAAACTTCCAAGAATAAAAAAACGTATTCAGAAGGAAATTGATAATTATAATAAATCTTTCGGGAAAACAGAACAGATAATGAAGTTTGAACTGATGGAAGCTCTATGGTCAATTGAAACGGGTGAGTTAACGGCTAACATGAAATTAAAAAGGGATTTTATCTGTAAAAAATATAAAAAACAAGTGGACAAACTATTTAACATAAAAAGTGATGACTAAAATTACAAGGATATTTGATCTGCTAGATCAGTACAAAGAAAAATATTTTTCAAAAAAAGATGCATTGGGTTTTAAATCTAACAATGTTTGGAATACATATTCATCTGAAGATTATCTCAACTATGTTAACAATTTCAGTTTCGGCTTATTAAAGCTCGGAGTAAAAAAAGGCGATAAAATTACCACAATAATGCTTAACAGCCCTGAATGGAATTTTATTGACATGAGCCTGTTACAGATTGGGGCTATTCAGGTGCCTATATATCCGACAGTAAGTGAAGTTAATTACAAATTTATCTTTAATGATGCAGAAATCAAATATATTTTTGTTTCAAATAATGAAATTTACCAGAGAATAAAACCGGTATTGAAAGATGCTCCCACTATAAAAGACGTGTATTCCATTGAGAAAATTTCAGGTGTAAAAAACTGGCAGGAAATTTTAACATTAGGGGAAAATAATGTTTCGGAAAATTTAGAAAAAATTAAATCTTCAATTTCTCCAAACGACATTGCAACAATAATTTATACATCAGGAACTACAGGAACTCCGAAGGGAGTTATGCTTTCGCATAATAATTTTATCAGTAATTTTCTTGCAGCAGCAACAATCCCTGATTTTGAGATGACTGACAGAACATTGAGCTTTTTACCGCTTTGTCATGTTTACGAACGCATGCTGAATTACTTATTCCAGTATTTTGGTATGTCAATTTACTATGCAGAGAGTATTGATAATTTGGGAAAGAATATCAGGGAAATTAAACCACATGCTTTTGGTGCTGTTCCAAGAGTTCTGGAAAAAACCTATGATAAAATTGTCAGAAAAGGCAGAGGTTTGAAAGGAATAAAAAAGATGATATTTTTCTGGGCATTGAATTTAGGTCATCGTTACGAAATGAATAAAGCTAACGGCAGGTGGTACGAATTTAAGTTGAAAATAGCTAATTTACTTGTTTTCAGTAAATGGAGACTGGCACTTGGAAATAATATAAAATTGATAGTTTCTGGAGGAGCAACCTTACAACCCAGACTTGCAAGAGTATTTTGTGCTGCAGGCATAAAAATTATGGAGGGCTATGGTTTAACCGAAACTTCACCGGTTATTGCTGTATCAAGCTTTAAGCCGGACGGATATAAATTCGGCACTGTTGGAAAAAATCTGCCGGGAGTAAAAATAAAAATTGCTGAAGATGGTGAAATTTTGTGTAAAGGTCCGGGGGTAATGTTGGGTTATTATAATCAGCCCGAAAAAACCGCTGAAGTTATTGATAAAGACGGATGGTTTCATACAGGCGATATCGGTGTGCTGGAACATGGAAAATATTTAAAAATCACTGACAGGAAAAAAGAGATTTTTAAAACTTCGGGTGGAAAATATATTGCCCCACAGGTTGTGGAAAATAAATTTAAAGCGTCTCCCTTTATTGAAAATATTATGGTTGTGGGTGAAAACAAAAATTTTACAGCCGGACTCATACTTCCCAATTTTGAGCATCTTGAATCGTGGTGTAAAATAAAAGGAATAGAATTTACTACCAACGAAGCAATTATCAAAAACCCAAAAATCATAGACCGTATCCAGCGTGAAGTTGACACTCAAAACACACATCTTGACAAAACCGAGCAAATAAAGAAATTTGTGTTAATTGCGGATGAGTGGTCAATTGAATCGCGAGAATTATCACCAACACTCAAGCTCCGCCGTAAATTCGTCCATGAAAAATATAATGATGTGATTGAGGCTATATATGGGAATGGATGATTTGAGTAGTCATTATGCATAAAAAAATTATGCACAACGGGGATTTATTCTTTTGGGATTTGAGGAGTAATTTTTTTTACTGTAAAATTTAAAACACCTAATTCTGTTTTTTTGTGTATTAAAATAAATTTTAATTCACCATATTCTTCGATAGATATATTAGGAATATTAATTCTTAATTTATGAAAAGATTTATCACCAAAATAAATAACAAAATTCTTTTTTAAAATTTCTTTTATATTCTTTTTTATTTTTAAATCAAACTCAAATTTATCAATTTTTTCGCTTCCTTTATTTTCTAAAAAACAAGTTAGTATAAGATATGGAAAAGTAAAAGGAAGTTTTGATATACCAAAT
>CAZREZ010000457.1:0-2660 GCA_964599115.1 uncultured Bacteroidales bacterium | reverse complement strand
AATAAAAATGTGAAGAGGTTACATATACAGTAAGATGGGGAGAAACATTATATTTGATTGCGGAAAGCTTTTATGGTGATGGACTTAAATATCCGAAAATCGCCAAAGACAATAATATCAAAGACCCTGACTTTATACTTGAGGGGCAGATATTAAAGATTGTTTTTGACTAAACTCAAAATTTTTTATAAATTTTAATAATTTGAAATCATGGCAGAAAATATAAATAACTTCCAACTATTAGAAGGTAAAATTGTTTTATTTCAAACAGATATAAAACATTTAAAAACAGACATAGAAAAATTAAATGCAGAAAATAAAGACCTCAAAACAAAAATCGGTGAAACAGAAGCTTCAAATAAAAAATTAACAGAAGAAAATTCAAAGCTGATGTCTGAGTTGGATGCATTAAAAGCCGAAAAGTAATTAAAAAGGGAATTAATTAGCTCGTCAACAATATCAAAATAAGTAATGATGGAGCATGGTGCACGATAGGGACACATACGGCTTGCTTTGTTTCACTTGCTTAGCTTCAAATCCTACGGACTAGCTTCGCTTCGTAGGGCAAGGAGCAAATTATTGTTAAACAACATATTATTGTGATACCGATAAGGAATTCCTAGGTTTATGAATTCCTTATCGGTATAGTGCAAATTTCTTCACAACAGCTTCTTTATTAACAACCTGTATTGAAATAATAAATAAACTCTTATACCTAAATAATTAATTAAGTAATGTGTTCATCACTCTGAAATCGCTCTCTAATTCAATGCTGGAATTAAACTTCAAGTGCACCAACCAATTCACTAATTGAATCAATCTTGTGTTTGTTAAGATATTCTTCAATTCCGTCAATAATTTTAGCGCTAATCTGAGGATCAATGAAATTGGCTGTGCCTACCTGAATTGCGGAAGCTCCTGCAATAATAAATTCAATTACATCTAAAGCATTCATAATTCCGCCCAAACCGATAACAGGTACTTTAACTGCTTTGTAAACCTGCCAAACCATTCTTAAAGCAACAGGTTTTACAGCAGGTCCGGATAAACCGCCTGTAATTGTTGATAAAACAGGCTTACGTGTTTCAGCATTAATTGCCATGCCCAGCAGGGTATTTATCAAAGAAATAGAATCGGCACCTGCTCCTTCAACTGCCTTGGCAATTTCTGTAATATCTGTAACATTGGGTGAGAGTTTAACAATTAAAGTTTTGTTATAAACATTTCGCACAGCTTCAGTAACAGCTATTGCGGATGAGCAATCTGTTCCGAAAGCCATGCCTCCTTCTTTAACATTCGGACATGAAATATTTAATTCAATAGAAGGAATTTTATCCAGTTCATTGATTTTTTCAGCTACCTGAATATACTCTTTAATGGCTGAGCCGTTAATATTTACAATTATGTTTGTGTCGTAATTTTTAATTTCAGGATAGATGCTTTTAATAAAATAATCAACACCTTTATTTTGAAGTCCTACGGCATTTAACATTCCCGAAGCAGTTTCAGCCATACGCGGATAGGGATTTCCTTCTCTTGACTTTATGGTTATCCCTTTAACAATAATTCCTCCTAATTTGCTGATATCAAAAAAATCTGTATATTCTTCTCCATAGCCGAAAGTGCCGGAGGCAGTCATTACAGGATTTTTTAATTCTAATTTTTTGATTTTTACTTTTAAATCTACCATTTTAAGTCTTTTATATTAAAAACAGGGCCTTCGGTGCAAACACATTTATTACCTTCACTCGTTTCAACCACACAGCATAAACAAGCCCCGAATCCGCAAGCCATAGTATTTTCCAAAGATACTTCACAAGCAATATTATTCTTTTTTGCAAATTTGCCAATTGCTTTCATCATTAGCTCAGGACCACAAGTATAAATCTTTTTAAAAGGAAATTTCTCAGTTTGAAAAACGGAATGCTGTGTAACCAAGCCTTTTTCACCAAGAGTGCCGTCTTCGGTAGTAAGTAAAACCTTACAATACTTTTCAAATTCTTTGACTTGTAAAATATCATTTCTGCTACGTCCACCGATTAAAATAACAGGACTGATATTGCTGTTTTTTAAAGATTTGGATAAAAGCAAAAGGGGAGCAACGCCAGTTCCTCCTCCGACTAATAAAACATTGTTTTGTTTTGGTAAATTAAAAGAGTTTCCGAGTGGGTAAATTACATTAATGCTATTTTTTTTATTCAGTTCCTGCAATGAACGGGTTCCTTTGCCAATGATTTTTATAAAAAAACTTATTGTATTTTTTTCGTAATCAACATCATGAATTGAAAATGGTCGCCTTAAAAATACCTGTGGGTGGTTATTGATTTTGAGTTGTGCAAACTGTCCTGGAAATATTTCGGGAAGCTTTTCCATAGCTTTTAATTCAAGGATAAAAGTATCTGAATTTAACCGGTGATTTGAGTAAACATTAAAATCATGAATTTTTTTCATCCGGTTTTGTTTCTTTTTCCGATTCAGTTTTTTGTTCCTCACTTGATTTTATTTCGGTTTTGGATTTGTCTTTTTCTTCTTCCTTTTTTTCTTCTTTTTCTGAAAAATCAAGAATATCTTTCTCAACTAACATATTATACCAATTGATAACTTTTTTGATGTCAGAAACATATACCCTGTCTTTGTCATAATTTGGAATTACTTCCTCA
>CAZREZ010000456.1:0-2661 GCA_964599115.1 uncultured Bacteroidales bacterium | reverse complement strand
TGATATTGATGAACCAGAGGATTTCACAATTGCTGAAATTTTTTACAAATGGCTTTTCCAAAATGATTTTTGATCAAATAAAAAATTGGCCTATATACTTAAAGGATCCAATATTTAAAAAGGTGTTTTTTTTAGTTCTGGAAAACCAGATAAATGTCAATAGTGATAATTTATATGTTTTCGAAGAAGATTTATTTGTAAAAAAAGTTTCCTACAATACCAAGGTTAGTGATTTTGTAACAGAATCACACAGGAAGTATGTAGACATTCAGGTCATTATTTCAGGAGGAGAAAAAATTTTTATTAGTGACTCTGATAAATTATCAGTGGAAACTGATTACAATAAAGAAACAGATTGCACATTTTATAATTGGGAGCAAATTGCACAAAAAAGCCATTCTCAAATTAAATTGTTGCTGGAATATATGGCCATATTCTTTCCTCAAGATGCACACACTACTCAAATAGCAATCAATAATAAGCCGGAATTTATTAACAAAATAGTTATTAAAGCACATGAAAAAATTTTCTCATAAAAAAAGTGACCTTAAAGCAAAACTCAGAAACAATGAACTCACAATAGGTTCATGGTTAACTATTCCACATCAAGCGGTAGTTGAAATAATGGGCTCCGCTGGTTTCGAATGGCTTACAATTGACGTTGAGCATGCTGCTATTGGTATTCAATCTATTGCAAATCTTATTGGACATATACAAGGTAACGGCATGGAGGCTTTAGTGCGCGTCAGTAAAAATGAAGAGGTTGTTATTAAACGTGTTTTGGATTCTGGAGCAAATGGAGTAATTATCCCTATGGTGAATACAAAAGACGATGCTGAAAGAGCTGTATCCTATGTTAATTATCCTCCAAAAGGAAAAAGAGGAGTTGGCCTTTCCCGAGCACAGCATTATGGAATAGGATTTGATGGTTATAGAAAGTGGTTAGTTGAAGAGGTTGTTATTATAGCACAAGTCGAACATATTAACTCTGTTAAAAATCTTACTGAAATACTTTCAGTAGATGGCATTGATGGAATAATAATAGGCCCTTATGATTTGTCAGGATCAATGGGTAAACCCGGTAAATTTGAGGATATTGATGTGAAACAGGCAATAACGAAAGTTGAGGAAATATGTAAAAGTAAAAACAAACCATTAGGTTATCATGTTATCCAGCCTGATTTTAATGATATTTTAGAGAAAATAAATTGTGGATATACTTTTCTTGCATTTAGTTTGGATTTTCTCTTCTTAGGTGAGAAAGCAAGAAACGAAATGAATGAATTAAGTAAATGAATAGTCGTAAAGTAGTAGTATTTGGTGGTGCTGGGTTTTTAGGAGGTTATGTCGTAAATGAACTTGAGTGCCGAGGGTATAAAGTCGTAGTTGCGGATATAAAGAGCTCAGAGTATATAAAGAGAAGTGTGTTTAAAAAATGTGATATTACCAATATACAAGATGTTGAGAATGTTATTCCGCTTGATGTTGATGTCGTTTATAATTTTGCCGGATTTGCTAATATGGAAAAATCTGCTGATAATCCAATAGATACGATTAGTTTGAATATTGCAGGCAATCTTAATGTGATGGAAGTAGCTCGACATAAAGGATGTAAACACTATATTTTTGCAAGTAGTGCGTATGCTATGAGTGAAAAAGGATCATTTTATGGCATTAGTAAACTTTCATAAGAAAAATTAGTAGAAGAGTACAAAAATAAATACAATGTTAATTTCACTATAATAAGATATGGTTCAGTTTATAGTGAACGTGATTTTGAAAACAACTATATTTATAACTTAATAAAAACTGCATTACAGACAAAGACAATAATACACAACGGAGATGGACAGGAGGTTAGGGAATATATTCATTCTGCGGATGCAGCCACTTTATCAGTTGATATTATTGAAGATGATAAATTCAAAAACCAACATATAATTCTTACTGGATTTGAAAAAATGAGGCGAATTGAATTATTTGAAATGATTAATGAGATAGTTGGTAATACATTAACTATTAAACTTAATAGCACAGGGACGAGTGATCATTACAAATTAACTCCATATTCTATACAAGCAAAAGTTAGTAAGAAGTTAGTTAGTAATCCCTTCATTGATATGGGACAAGGTATATTAGAATGTATAAAAACCATTAATAATGAGGAAATTAGGTAATTGGATTTATCTATCCTACCCTCTTTCTTCAGATTTGTCAGGATACGGAAACGGTAAACGATTATCCATTCTACGAACTCGTAGTTTTGATAAAGGTGATACTTCTAATAATACTGAAATATCTTTACCAACTCATTTTGGAACCCATATTGATTTTCCAAAACATTTCGTAAATGGTGGAAAAACAATTGATAATTACGAACCTTCTTTTTTCTTATTTGATAATATTTCTGTTGTTAATCTAGAAAATATTGACAAAATTGAAGACTATTTAATTAAAAAGGAGCATTTTTTTAATATTCTTGATAATTGTTCTGATAATACAGAGTTGTTAATTTTAAAAACCGGATTTTGCAATAAGAGAGATTCTGAGGAATACTGGAAATATGGTTATGGAATAGGATTGGGTGTTGCTAAATTATTAAGAGTACGGTTTCCTTTATTAAGAGCAATAGGTTTTGATTTAATATCTTTGAATTCATAC
>CAZREZ010000455.1:0-2666 GCA_964599115.1 uncultured Bacteroidales bacterium | reverse complement strand
GTTCTGACCTTTGCCCATTTACTTAAACAAAAGAAAAAAAATACAGAAGAAGACATTAACGATTTGGATGTGATAATTAGAGAAACTACAAGGGTACGTGAAATAGTCAAAGGACTTCTTGATTTTGCCCGACAAACCCCTTTTAAAAAAGAATTTTTAAATATTAATGATATTTTACATCAAATTCTTAAACTGATTAGAAATCAAAAAGAGTTTAGAAAAATTATAATTGAAGAAAATTACTCAAAAAATATTCTGGATTTTTATGGCGATAAAAACCAATTACAACAAGTATTTCTTAATATAATTCTTAATGCCGCAGAAGCGATTCCAAACATAGGTACAATAATAATAACTACTTCAATTAAACAAGATCAAATTATTACCACTTTTAAGGATACCGGTTGTGGAATTAAAAAAGAAAATCTAAATAATATATTCGACCCTTTTTATACAACCAAACCGGTAAATAAAGGAACCGGATTAGGATTAAGCATTAGTTATGGAATTACTCAACAACATGGAGGTTATATAGAATGTGAGAGTATAGAAGGCGAAGGTACAACGTTCAATATCTTTTTACCTATCAAAAATAATACAGAAGAAGAACCAATAGAAAAAGGAAAGGAAATAACAAATGAGTGATATTAAAAATAATAATTTAGCGAAGTACCGGATATTAGTTATTGATGATGAACCTATAGTCGGATTAAGTTGTGAACGCATTTTAACTACGGAAAAAAAATATGAAATAAAAATTGAAACAAACCCTCAACAAGGCTTGAAAGAAGTATTAACGGATAATTATGATATTATTCTTCTCGATATTGTAATGCCGGATTTAGATGGAATGGAAATATTAAAAATAGTTAAGGAATTGGGAATATCTTCAGAAGTTGTGATCATTACAGGATATGCAACTATTCAAACAGCAATTGAAGCTATTAAGCATGGAGCTGTTGATTATATAAGCAAACCTTTTACTCCGGATGAACTGATAATAATTATTGAAAAAGTAATTAAACATTCGGTATTAATGAAAGAAAACATAGCTTTAAGAAAAGAATTACACATGCATGAGGGTTTTGAAGGAATAATTGGGAAAACCCCTAATATGGAGAAAATTTTTTCAATTATTAAACGTGTAGCTACGACAAATGGAACAGTACTTATTACCGGAGAAAGCGGGACAGGTAAAGAACTCATTGCACAAGCTATTCACAGACTTAGCCTGCGAAATGATAAACCATTCATAGCTTGTGATTGCAGCGCATTAGCTCCAACTCTACTGGAGAGCGAACTTTTTGGGCATGTTAAAGGTTCGTTTACCGGAGCTATAGCAACAAAAAAAGGCCTTTTTGAAATTGCAGATAAAGGAACTTTATTTTTAGACGAGGTTTCAAACATAAGTCTGGAAATACAAAGTAAATTATTAAGAGTGCTGGAAGCTTGTGAAATAAAAAGGGTTGGTGATATTATTGAACGAAAAATTGATATTCGTTTGATTGTTGCTACTAATAAAAACTTATTAAAGATGATTAAAGATGGTACTTTTCGGGAAGACCTTTTTTATCGTTTGCAGGTAGTTCCAATTCATATCCCTCCATTACGTGAACGCAAAGAAGATATTCTCAGATTAGCCTTAATTTTTTTAGAAAGATTTCTAAAGAAAAACAAAACAACAGTAAAATTTTTCTCTCCTGAAACCATTAAACTAATGGATAACTACTATTGGCCCGGAAATGTCAGGGAGTTAAGAAATCTTGTGGAACGGCTGGCTATTCTTTGTGACTCTGAAACCATTGAACCGGCCCATCTGCCGAATGAATTTAAGACTCAACAGTTCCAAGATATTATATACAAACTGCCACAAAAATGGAATGAATTCAAAGAGCTTAAACAACATATACAAGAAAATGCTGTAAGGGAAATAGAAAAACAATTTCTTATTGAGGCACTTCAACGATCCGGTGGAAATGTCAGCAATGCAGCAGAAGATGTGGAAATGCAACGCACTAACTTTCATCAACTTTTAAAAATGTATAAAATAAATTCTAAAGATTATGCTTAATGATATTTTGTAAATAATATCTCTGCATCTCTGTGTCTCTGCGTTCAATCAAACAAATATTCTAAACGCAGAGGCGCAAAGGCGCAGAGATAACAAAAGAATGAAACTTAGATTAATGATAACCTTCCGTTTTTAAAGTAATTAATTTGTAAATGAGTGTATATTTTATTATACACTGTATAAATTCTTCAAACAAAAAATCCTTATTTTTTCTTAACAATCAAAAAATCATTCTACAATTTAATTATTATTTTTTTATTTATTGCCTGATTATAAGGCTATTCACGGAAAATGAATTTTAACTTCATTTTGAAATATAATTTTGGAATGCTTATTGCCTAAGTAAAATTTGTAAATAATTAAATATATAAAAAAAGGCTTGAAAGCCAAAATATTAATTTTAAAAAACGGAGGAAATTATGAACTCAAAACATTCAATACTGGTAATTGATGATGAAGCCGTTGTTTGTGAAAGCTTCACTAGAATTTTATCTAATAAAGGATATAAAGTTGACTCTAAAACAGAGCCTAACGAAGGCTTAGAATTAGCGCTATCCAATAAATATGATCTTGTTTTTCTTGACTTAAAAATGGA
>CAZREZ010000454.1:0-2668 GCA_964599115.1 uncultured Bacteroidales bacterium | reverse complement strand
GATTTCCGAAAAAATCTTATTCCTGCAAGTTTTGCTTTGTTTCCCATTAAATACATTGCCGGAACAACAACAAGAGTTAGAATTGTAGCAAAAGTTAAACCGAAAATAACGGTCCACGCCATAGGTCCCCAAAAATCGGCATTATCTCCTCCAAAGTAAATGTTCGGACTGAAATTAATTAATAAGCCATTAAAATCAATATTCATTCCTGAAGCCATTGGCAGTAATCCCAGTATTGTTGTTATGGCGGTTAAAAGCACAGGGCGAAGCCGGGTTTTTCCTGCCAGAATAATACATTCAATTGAGGATTCAATAGGTAAATCTTCATAAACTTTTATACCTGTTTCTTTTTTCTTTTTCAGTTTTAAAAAGTCAATATAATCAATTAGTACTATAGCATTATTAACTACAATTCCTGCAAGGGAGATAATTCCTAAACCGGTCATAACTAAAATAAAATTCATATTAAAAGTAGCAAGTCCACCAAATACTCCAATAGTGCTTAATAGCACACTGGCAATAATTATCAATGGTTTAATAAATGAATTGAACTGTGTAACAAGTATAATTAAAATTAACGCAATTGCAATTATCAGAGCTTTGGTAAGGAAAGCCATGGTTTCATCCTGTTCTTGCTGTTCGCCGGTAAAGTTTAAGGAATAACCTTCGGGTAAGTCAAAATCAGCAAGCAGAGCTTTTAACATGTTATTGATTTTAGTTGGATTATATCCCTCAATAATATTTGAATATAATGTAATAACCCTTTCCATGTCTATTCTTTTTACTGCACCGTAAGTTGTACTGTAAGTGAAATCAGCAACCGCTGAAATTGGAACCTGCATAATTTTTCCGGATGATTGACTTCTGAACGTAATTTTCTGGTTCATCAATGAAGAAATATTATTTCTGTATTTTTTATCAAGGCGTAATTGAATCGGGTATTCATCTTCATCTTCCTTAAAATCGGATATTTCTTTTCCGAATAAAGCTGTTCTTATTGTGCTTGCAATTTGAGCAGTTGACAAGCCAAATCTTCTTGCTCTATCCCTGTTAATGTTTATCAATAATTCGGGCATTCCAACATCCAGATCGATTTTAAGGCCTTCAATACCTTCAATATTTTCTTTATCAATAACTTGCTCAATAGAATCTGTTAAAGCAAGTAATTTATTAAAATCTTTTCCTGAAATTTCAATATTAATGGGTTTTCCTGTGGGAGGTCCCATCCTGTTTTTCTCAAAAGTAAATTGAATGCCGGGGTATTTTCCTAATATATTATTACTAATTTCCTTCATTATCTCAATTGTTCGAATACCTCTTCTGTCTTCATAATCAACAAATGAAATTGTTATCATTCCTTTATTGGGAGTATTTCCAATTGGGAAATCATCTTGCCCGGAAACCCCCTGACCAATTGTTGTGAGAATGGATTTTACGTTTTTTTCGTAAGGTTCAACTAATATAAAGATTTCTTCTTCAAGTTCTTTCATAAAAGTGTCGGTAGCAGTAATATCCGAACCTATTGGAAGCTCGGCAATGATATTTATGTATGTAGGTTCATTTTCCGGAAAAAGTAAAATATTTATTCTCCTCTCAAAAAAGAATACTATTGTAAGAAATAGCAATAAAAATGTACATATTATAGTTATTGTAGGCCTTGGTCCCCGTAAGATGAATTTTAGGACTTTTAAATAAAAACTCTCAAGTTTTACTAAAAAAGTATTTTGAAACCAGTTTGCTGCATTAGCCAAAACAAAAAGATTTAAAAGTATCAGAATAGAAAATATTATTAAGAGACTTCCCAATAATGGTATATTAATAATGTAAAACAAAACAGCTATTATCAACATTATAGCAACTGTAATAAAAGCTTTTTTTTTATTGGGCTTTTTCTTTTCAATATCTTTTCTGATAAATGTTGAAGCTAAAACGGGTATGATTATCAAAGCAACAAATAATGAAGAAGTTAAAACAATTATTAAAGTAATTGGCAGATGTTTCATGAATTCACCCATAATGCCCGGCCAAAAAACCAATGGAAAGAATGCAGCAAGTGTTGTAGCAGTTGATGCAATAATTGCAACAGAAATTTCACCAACAGCCAGCCTGGCAGCATTAAATAAAGAATAACCACGTTGTATAAAACGATAAATATTTTCAACAACAACAATTGCATTATCAACTAACATACCCAAAGCGAGAACCAATCCGAAAAGCACCATCATATTTATTGTTGAACCTAATAAGCTCAACACAGAAAAAGATATAAACATTGACATTGGAATGGCAATACCAACAAAAAGTGCATTTCTGAATCCTAAAAAGAAGAATAATACCAGGATAACAAAAATAATACCCATTATTATATTGTTTTCCAGGTTATCTAACATGTCTTTTACATATTCGGATTGGTCGTTTGAAATTGTAATTTTCAGGTTTTCAGGTAATATTTTTGAATCTTTTGCGAGTGTAAGGACATTTAAAATTTTATCTGTAGCAGATAGTAAGTTTTCACCGCTTTTCTTAATTACCTGTAAAGAAACTACTGGTTGTCTGTCTAATCTGGCAATAGTTAAAGGATCTTCATATCCATCAATAACCTCTGAAACATCTTTAAGATAAACAATATTACCTTTTTCATGTTTTACAATAATATTTTCAATTTCCT
>CAZREZ010000453.1:0-2676 GCA_964599115.1 uncultured Bacteroidales bacterium | reverse complement strand
CAAGATTAATGATAACAAATGACTCAATAAAATTTATAAACCGGATAAACGATACATATTTTATCGGAGATTACGACTTTGTTAATGACTTTCTTGAAACAAATATTGATTTTGACATTATTCAATCTTTTATCACAGGAAATGATTTTACTTATTATGAAAATGGAAAATTCAGGGCATCAATTGATAGTAAAGAATACAGATTATCAACAGCCGCCCGTAGTAAGTTAAAGAAATATGTTAAAAAAAGTGAAGAAATCCCCAAAGTATTTATTCAGACAATATGGCTAAATCCTGAAAACTTCAAAATTTCACAGGTGAACATCAAAGAAATCAAAAAAGAAAATATTAAACTTGAAGCTATTTATAATGATTTTGTTTTTATTGACGAACAGCTTTTTCCTTCAAATATAAATTTTCATGTATTAGCTGAAAATAATATTAAAGTAGATGTTGATTATTCAAAAATTGTAATAAATAAACCATTAAGATTTCCTTTTAAAATTCCTCGAAAATTTACTCAAATACAGTAAAAATAAAAAATTACAGATACAGTTGGCAGTAGCAGTTATCAGTAATTATCTTAAACATTCCATTTCTCTTATAAATAGATGATTAATAAAATAAAAAAAAGTACTATTGTGGGTATTATAGAAATGAAAATTTTTTCCTATTTTTACATTTTAATTGTTTATACTAATGCTGAATAGAAATGCAAAACTTTAAACGTCTATTCAGCACGCATAACTACTTCCCAAACTTATAGTTTGGTGCGCATGTATAAACAGCTTTACTTCGTAAACCTGTTAAGAATTAGTATATATTCTTGTAATGAAAATTATAAAAAACATATTATTCGGTCCTAATAAAATTATACTCATTTTATTTTTAATTGCCTTTATCTTTAGGCCTGCAGTTGCTCAGGATAAAAAAAATGAATTAAAGCAAGAAAAAATTAAAATTGAAAAAGAAATTCAATACACAAATTCTTTACTGTCTGAAACAAAAAAAAGTAAAGAAACATCTCTAAATCAACTTATAATTTTAAATAACAAAATCACAAGTCGTGAAAAACTTATAGCTACTATTAATTCTGAAATTAATATTCTTAATAATAAAATTGATGTCAATAATTTAAATATTAAAAAACTAACTAATGAGTTATTTGGTTTAAAAAATGAATATGCAAAAATGATCTATTTTGCTTTTAAGAACAAAAGCTCATACGACCGTTTAATGTTTGTTTTTTCATCTGAAGATTTTAACCAGGCATATAAGCGTTTAAAATATTTCCAACAATATAGTGCGTATAGAAAAACACAAGTAGAATTGATCAAAAAAACTCAGGATGAAATAAAGGTTAAAACAAAAGAACTGAAAGCTCAAAAAGCAAAAAAATTAATACTTTTAAAAACAAGAAAAAATGAAAATGTTTTACTTATAAAAGAAAAAAATGAAAAGAACAATACAATAAAAAAGCTTACAAATAAAGAGAAAGAGTTGCTTAAAACCATCAGGGCAAAGGAAAAAGAATCAAATAAACTAAAAAAAGCTATTGATGCAATTATTGCCGAAGAGATCAGACTTGCAGCAGAAAATGCAAAAGAAACCAAAACAAAAACAACATCAAAAATTATTTCATTAACTCCGGAAGAATTCCAGCTTTCTAATACTTTTACAGAAAATAAAGGAATTTTGCCATGGCCATCAGAAAAAGGAATAATATCAAGTACATTTGGTGAGCATCGTCACCCTGTTCTAAAAAAAGTAAAAACCAAAAACAACGGAATAAACATTTTAACAAATAAAGGCGCCAATGCAAGAGCAATTTATAATGGTACCGTAATAAGCGTCAAATCAATAACCAATACTAATACTGCTGTTATCATTCGCCATGGAGAGTATTTTTCGGTTTATTCAAATCTTGATAACGTTTTTGTTAAAAGAGGCGATAAGGTGACAACCAGGCAGGAAATCGGTCTTATTTACACCAGCCCTTCCGACTTAAAAACCGAGCTGCATTTTGAAATATGGAGAGGAAAAACCTTGCTGAATCCTGCATACTGGATTGTGAAAAAGTAGGAAAATCATTGCTCATTTTTACTGTTGGATTAGAAATTTTCTTAATGCTTAATAATTTATCCCAACAAAGAGATTCGTTCTAAACTTTTTAAATCAACAATTTCAATTTTCTTTCCGAAAATATTTATGATTTTATCTTTCCTGAATTCTGAAAAAGTTCTGATTACATTTTCAGTACTCATATTAATATATTCCCCGATTTCTTTTCTGGAAACAGGCAAATCAAAAATAAGATTATTATAAATATTCTGAGCAAAATAAAGTAAGATAAATGCAACTCTGCCATTTAAATTTCTTTGTTTTAGCTCAAGTGATTGTAATATTATTCTATCTGTATTCTTACTCATTTTTCGTATTAACTCTAAAGCAAATTTTCCGTTTTCTAAAATTAGTTTTCTAATTTCATCGAGCTTGATATTACATGTAACCGAATCCTCAATTGCCGAAACAGAATAATTATATTGGGTTTCTGAAAAAACACTTAATAAGCTTATAAAATCTAATAGTTTGGTAATATTGATTATTTGGTCTTTATTGTTTGATAAAGTACGATGCAATTTAACAATACCGCTTTTTAAATAAACAAAATTAGTT
>CAZREZ010000452.1:0-2680 GCA_964599115.1 uncultured Bacteroidales bacterium | reverse complement strand
TATTATCGCTTATCTGGTAATTCTGGCAATATAAACACTGAAGATTACAATTTGTAAAAAACACATTACAAATACCTTTGTTGCCGCTTATTGGCGGTTCTTCTCCTTGATGGATACAAATTGACGAAATTGAAAAAGACGAATCGCTATTACAATATCCCAACTTATCAGAAAACCTGTCAGCTCCGCAATTTCTGGGACAGATTTCGCAATTTTTTAATTCCTGTAAAGGTTCTAAAAGAGAGTTAAATTTTAAATCATCCAACATTAATTAAAAGTTTTATCAGCATAAAAATACAAATTAAATGTAAATTTGTTCTTAATATTTATTTTTATTTTTTTCTTTCTATAAAAACATCTGTTAAAAAAATGAAAAAATACCTCAGCCTCAGCCTCAACCTCACATTGACAGTTATTATCGTCTTAAGCATTGACTTTAATGTTTTTTCTCAAAGCAAAGCACAAGCCATAAAATCAGAAAGACCGGCAGTTGGTCTTGTTTTAAGTGGTGGAGGTGCAAAAGGCTTCGCCTATATTGGCCTTTTGAAAGTAATACAGGAAGCAGGATTACGAATTGATTATATCGGTGGAACAAGCATTGGCAGTATTATTGGAGGACTTTATGCTATCGGATATCATCCTGATTCTATTGCAGCCATGATAAGACAACAAAATTGGGATCATCTGCTTAAGGATGAAATAGACAGAAAATATATAGCTTATAATGAAAAGAAATTTGGTGAAAAATTTATTGTTACTCTTCCTGTTAAGGACAAAAAAATTGCTATAAGTCCCTCATTGTATCAGGGACAGGAGATAAACCTTTTACTGAATCGTTATTTCTCACCTGCTTATAATGTTTACGATTTTAATAAGCTGCAAACTCCGTTTCTTTGCATAGGCACCAACCTGTTGAATGGAGAAGCAATTGTTCTTGATAAAGGATACTTACCTATGGCAATTCGGTCAAGTATGTCTATACCGGGTTATTTCTCACCAACTGAATATATGGACTACTACCTGGTGGATGGAGGCGTTGTTGATAATTATCCTGCTAAAAATGTTAAAGAAATGGGTGCTCAGATCATAGTAGGTGGTGATGTACAGTCAGGCTTAACAAAAAGCCGGGAAGAATTGAATTCATTAATAAAAATAATTGACCAGATAACTGCATATCATCGGATGAAAGCAAACAAGCAAGGGTATGAGCTTACAAACCTGTATGTCCCGATAAAAGTGAATTACGGTATGATGAGTTTTAATGACTATGATTCAATAATTGCTATAGGAGAGAGTATAAGCAGGAAGTACTTTAACGAAATCAAAGCTTTAGCTGATTCGCTAAACGCTATTGAATATAAGCCTATTAAAACATACAATACAAAGCCTCTTGACTCAATTTATATTGATGATGTAATTTACAAAGGATATAATAAGATGCCTGTAAAATACTTTGAAAGCTTTTTTGATGAAAAGGAAAATTCGTACATCACTTTAAATGAAATTGAAAAAAATGTCACTTTAATGTATGGCTCGCGTTTTTTTAAACATGTATTTTACAAATTTGAACAAACAGGTGATAAAACCAACTTGATTATAGATGTTAAGGAAAGTGACCCTGGTTACATATCAGCTGGGGTGCATTATGATAATGATTATCTGGGAAGTTTTTTGATAAACGGATCTTTCAGGAATGTACTTGGTAAGAGGACAAAACTGTTTACAGATCTTGTTTTAGGTATAAATCCGCGTTTTAGAGCATTGTATATAATTGATAATGGTGCTAAACCGGGTTTTGGTGTTAAGCTTAATTTGTATTCTTTTGATTTCGATGATTATGATAAGAATGTAAAAGTTAACAGTTATAATTATACAAATTATAAGAGCTCTGTATTTGTTAAATCTATTCTAAAGAACTTGTATAGCTTTAAAGTAGGCTTTGATTACGAATATTTCCAATTTAAGCAGAAATTTGTTGTAGATTCCTTGATGGATGAATACAAAGATTTTTCCAGCTATGGAACTATATTTTTATCATTTAACGCTGATACAAGAAACCATCACTATTTCCCGACAAAAGGATTCAAATCCCAATTAAGATTTGAATATGTAATACCTTTATCACATAACTGGGTAAATGAAATTTTTGACAATTCATTTGTTGGTTATATCAAATACGACCAAAACATAAAATTAAATACTAAATTTGTTCTACGCACTGGATTATTTGCAGGAGGTGTTATCAGGCAAAATGATATTGTTCCTTTTCAGCATTGTTTTGCTGCAGGAGGTTTAAATCCAAATAATTATGTTGATACTTATGTTGATTTTACCGGTGTGCATTTTATTCAGAGTTTTGGACATTATATGGGAATTGTAAGAATGAAACTTCAATATAATTTTTTTAAGAAGATGTACTTCACACTTAGAGCAGATGCCGGTGCTAATGAAATGGAGATTAAAGATGTTTTTAAGCCTGAGAATTTTATGTGTGGATATGGGCTCACTTATAGTTATGATAGTTTTATAGGACCTTTAGAATTTACTGTTATGGGCTCAAATATTAATCCTGAACTAATGTTGTTTATTAACCTTGGTTTTTGGTTTTGATAATTATTACGCAGTAAACTGAAAGATAAAAGATAAAAGATAAAAGATAAAAGTAAAAAGACAAAAGTCC
>CAZREZ010000451.1:0-2698 GCA_964599115.1 uncultured Bacteroidales bacterium | reverse complement strand
CTAAATAGTTTTTTTTATTTAAAATAAAATTTAATAAATATATCAAGATATGTCTAATACGAAGTATATTTTTGTTACCGGAGGTGTGAGTTCATCGCTTGGCAAGGGAATAATTTCAGCTTCTCTTGCAAAACTTTTGCAAGCACGTGGTTATTCAACAACAATTCAAAAACTTGATCCTTATATTAATGTTGACCCCGGAACACTTAATCCTTATGAACATGGCGAGTGCTATGTTACCAGTGATGGCGCTGAAACCGATCTTGACCTTGGCCATTATGAACGTTTTTCAAATGTACCTACATCTCAGGCAAATAATGTTACAACAGGAAGAATATATCAAACTGTAATCAATAAGGAACGTAAAGGAGATTATCTTGGTGAAACAGTACAGGTTATTCCTCATATTACTGATGAAATCAAACGAAGTATTAAAATTCTTGGAAACAAAGGTAATTATGATTTTGTGATTACTGAAATAGGTGGAACTGTTGGTGATATTGAATCATTACCTTATATTGAAACAGTACGTCAGATAAGATGGGAAATGGGAAGAAAATGTGTTGTCGTTCATTTAACCCTGGTACCATATCTTTCTGCAGCCGGCGAACTGAAAACAAAACCAACGCAACATTCAGTAAAAACTTTACAGGAACAAGGTGTGCAACCAGATATTATTGTTTGCCGTACTGAAAGACATCTGAATGAAAATCTTCGTAAAAAAATTGCTTTATTCTGTAATGTCTCTCCAAGTTCGGTTATTGAATCAATTGATGCAAAAACAATTTATGATGTTCCTGTTTTAATGCGTCAAGAAGGACTGGATGTTGAAGTGCTGAATAAAACAAAAATGCCGACAGATAGTATTCCCGATCTTGCCGATTGGGAAAAATTCCTGTTTAAATTGAAACATTCCAAGAGTGAAGTTAATATAGGACTTGTTGGTAAATATACTGAGTTAAAGGATGCCTATAAATCAATAAACGAATCTTTTGTTCATGCAAATGCTGCAAATCAGTGTAAAGTAAATCTGAAACTTATAAATTCGGAAGATATAAATGATAGAAATGTAAAAAATAAATTAAATGGATTAAACGGTATACTCGTTGCACCAGGTTTTGGTGACAGAGGTATTGATGGGAAAATTATCGCCATTAAATATGCAAGAGAAAATAATGTACCGTTTCTTGGTATCTGTTTGGGAATGCAATGTGCTGTTGTTGAGTTTGCAAGGAATGTATTGGGATATACAGATGCACATTCAACTGAAATGAATTCAAAAACAAAACATCCTGTGATAAACCTGATGGAACATCAGAAAAAAGTAAGTGAAAAAGGAGGTACAATGCGGCTGGGATCTTACCCTTGCAGGATAAAAAAAGGCACTAAAATTTATAAAATATACAATACCATTGATATATCAGAGCGGCATCGTCATAGGTATGAGTTTAATAATGAATACAGAGATAATTATGAAAGAGCAGGAATGATACTTTCGGGAATAAATCCAAAAGATGACCTGGTTGAGATAATAGAGTTAAAAGATCATCCGTGGTTTGTTGGTGTTCAGTTTCATCCCGAATACCAAAGTACCGTTGCAAAGCCTCATCCCTTGTTCGTGAATTTTGTTAAAGCTGCAAGAAAGCATAGAATAGTAAACGCCAAACAAATATTCCAAACGCAGAGACGCAAAGACAAGGGAAAATAAAATGACAACTGAATGACCCCGTGAAATATTACGATAAATTGCCAATTATTTCAGCAATTTCTAATTTCATTATATAATCATCCCTATGCCTGTCCAAATTAAATCTAAAATCTCAAATCTAAAATCAAAATCCGTAACCTTCATCATACCACCGATAGAATAAAAATTTTCCGGAATTGGATAATATTATCTTTTCATTTTAGTTCAATTACTTTATCTTTGCCTCCCCAAATTTAATATTTAAATATTATGAACAGAAATACAGTTATTGGATTATTAATGATAGGTGCAATTTTTGTTGCATGGAGCATCTGGATGAATCCTTCCAAAGAAGAACAGGCTGAAAAGAAAAGGAAACAAGATTCACTGATGATGATTCAGCAGAGAAAAATTGATTCATTAGCACTAATAAAAGCAGAAGAAAAAGTACAGGAATTACTTGACAAAAAAATGATTAATGAAAAAGTTGAAGATGTGGTTGATATTGGTATTGTTGAGGAAGATGTGGTTGAAAGGGACAAATTTAGTGTTTTTGCAAATTCTTCAGTAGGTGAAAATAAAATATTTAAGTTAGAAAATGAAGTACTTAAACTTAAAATATGCTCAAAGGGTGGAAAAATTCTTTTTTCCGAATTAAAAGATTATGTAACCTATGATTCGCTTCCGTTGATTTTGTTTGATGGCGATTCATCAATATTCGGTTTTTCATTTTTTGCAGACAACAGGTTAATTAATACTAATGATTTATATTTTCAACCATACTTGAAGGATACATGGCTTAAAGATAAAGATTCAATTGTAATAAGAGGCAACGATTCAATTCAGTTTGCTATGCGACTATATATTGATGCTGATGAGACATCTTTTAATAAAAACAGATATATTGAATACTTATACACATTAAGTGGCGATAATTACAGCTTAGGATTTACTGTGAATTTTATCGGCTTGAAGGATGTTGTTGCAATAAGTGGTAATGTTTTGGATCTT
>CAZREZ010000450.1:0-2711 GCA_964599115.1 uncultured Bacteroidales bacterium | reverse complement strand
CCCAAATCAATGACTAATCCAAAATTTAAATATTCATTTGGAAGATTAAATTTCCATTCTGGATCTTTATCAAATTTCTTTGCATAGTTTAACTCGTGTTTTGCTTTGTCTAAACGTTTTTTTTGGTTTTCTTCAGATTCTGTTGAACGTTTTTTTAATCGTTCTTCAAGGAGTTTCAATGAAGGAGGCATAATAAAAACAGACAAAGCTTTTTCTTTGTAATATTTTTTTATGTTTAGTCCGCCGATAACATCCACATCAAAAATTACATAATTGCCTGTAGTCCAAATCCGTTCAACTTCCGATATTAAAGTTCCGTAATAATTATCCTTATATACCTCTTCCCATTCTAAAAATTCGTTATTAGCAATTTTATTTTTAAATTCATCAACCGAAAGGAAATAATAATCTTTTCCATTAATCTCATTTGATCGTTTTGGGCGGCTACATGCAGAAATTGAAAATTCCAGATTAAGCCCCGAATTAAGTAATTCTTTTACAATTGTAGTTTTACCGGCTCCCGAAGGCGCAGAAAATATTATTAGTTTTCCGTTCATAAGATATTCAATAATTGCTCCTTAATCTTCTCCAGTTCGTCTTTCATTTGAACAACTATTTTCTGAATGTCAACATCGTTGGCTTTTGAACCTAATGTATTAATTTCCCTGCCAATTTCCTGTGAAATAAAATTTAGTTTTTTTCCCGATGAAATTTCAGCGTTCAGGGTCTCAAGAAAATAATCACAATGTTTTTCTAATCTGACTTTTTCTTCTGTAATGTCAAGTTTTTCAATGTAATAAATTATTTCCTGTTCAAAACGATTGCGGTCAATTATTACTTTATCAGAAATTTCATTCAGATTTTTATTTATACGTTCTTTAAAATTTATTATTCGATTTTCTTCAAATGGATTTATATCAAGAAGCAATTGTTTAATATACTTTATTCTTTTAATAAAGTCATTTTCCAATAGTTTACCTTCATCAATTCTAAACTCATTAACCTGATCAAATGTATCAATAATTGATTTTTTAATTTTTGACCAATCACTTTCGTTGAATTCTTCTTTTTCAGGATATAATACATCAGGCATTTTTACTATTAACGGAAGGTAGTTTAAAAAGTTCTGTTGATTTATTTCTGTTGACAATGCTTTTAATTCTTCATAATATTTTTTTGCAATAGGTTTATTAAAAGAATAATTTATTGATACGTCTGTATTTTCAATATAAATGTTGAATTCAATTTTTCCTCTTCCCAGTTTCCTGCTTAGCAATGAACGCATTTCAGATTCTTTTTCCTTATATGGATTGGGAATGCGGGTATTGATATCAAGTTGCTTGCTGTTAAGTGTTTTAATTTCAATAGTTAATTTTTTATCGGTCTGTTCCAATACGACTTTGCCGAATCCGGTCATTGATTTAATCATAATTTCCAAATTTTATAAGGCAAAGATAATAATGATAAATTGTTAAACAAAAGCAATTGATTTAATATGGCAAATAAATAGATTTTTATTTAGTAATTTTTCTTAATATTGTATCTGAAATTACAATATGTTATTCATTAAAAAACAAAGTTGTTGAAAAAAACATTGATGAAATACAGCAAAAATTAAGAAAAATTAAAAATGGTAGTAGCTATTTCCGAACACAAAAAAACTGTTGAGGCGCTAAAAGAAACAACCGCCTTGCTTCAAAGCATTATGAACAGTGCTACAGAAGTAATGATTATTGCAACAGATCCAATAGGTATTATTCTCAGTTGGAATGAAGGAGCCAGAATGATTTTGGGTTATGAGCCTGAAGAAGTAATCGGCAAAAAAAACATCCGAATATTCCATACTAAAAAAACTTTAGAATCAGGAGCAATGGAAGAGGCAATAAAAAATATGGAATTTACTCGTAAGCCTCTGAACACTGAACTTAATTATGTTACTAAGAAAGGGAGAACTTTCCCTGCTCAGCTAATAGTAACCCCACGATTTAGTGATAACGGTAAATTTATTGGTATGTTAGGTATATCTATTGACATCAGCGATCGTAAGCATGCAGAAGAAATAATGATTCAAAGTAAAGCTATTACTGATAATATAAAAGAAGCATTAATCTTATTTAATAATGACGGGATAGTATCCTTTGTAAATCCAAAATTCGAAAAATTAACAGGATATAAAAGTAGTGAAATAGTCGGTAAAAGTGGTATTGAAGTTGCTAAAGTAACTATTAAACCTGATGATGTTGAAAATATTATAGAGGCATTTAATAGAGCTTTAAAGGGGGGAAAATTGGAACCCATGACAACAGTTATGATTAATAAAAATGGTAACGAAACAATAGTAAATTTTACTACCTCTTTTGTTAAGGATGAAAAAGGAAAACCTGTTCAAATTTTTGCAGCAATTAGTGACATCACAGGTAAAAAAAATGCCGAAAAAGAAATTGAGAAATTAAAACAACTGCTACTAAAATCTCAAATGAATCCTCATTTCGTGTTTAATTCCCTTATCGCTATTCAAAGTTTTATTCATAAAAAAAAACCTATTGAAGCAAGTAATTATCTTTCAAGTTTTGCAAAATTATTACGATATATTCTTAATAGTTCAACAGTAGATTATATTCCGATCGAAAAAGAAATTCAAGCAATTAATCATTATTTGGAATTGCAAAAATTACGATTTGATAATAAATTTGATTATTCGGTTTATGTTG
>CAZREZ010000449.1:0-2712 GCA_964599115.1 uncultured Bacteroidales bacterium | reverse complement strand
CTCTGTCCCTGTTTTCCAACAAATGTTCTACAATTTCTTTATGTCCTGCCTTTTTATCATCTTTATAAAATTTAACTGCTTTTTCAGTAAGTTCTTTTTCATCAACAAAAAGCGGCATCGGATTAGGAAGAATTTTATTTCTTTGCTGTAAACGGAAAAATTTATAGAGCTTCATGGCTTCTAATCCATTGACTCTGTAATTCAAATCCAAAGGTGCGGTCTTGTGTTTTAAGAACTCTTTGCTATCATTAAACCCGCTAAGATTATCGCTTATTCCATAAATTTCACCATTTTCTGTTTTTATATTAAAATTATCTTTATTAAAAAGTTTTTCAGATAAAAAGCGAGATTGAATTTCCTGATAATCTTTAAGTTCTGACTCTTTCAGAAAAAAATAAAACATATCGCCTTTTTTTAAACTTTTATATTCTTCTGTGTTTTCGATGTAATCAAACATTTTAGAATTCACAAAATGCTTTAATTCATTCATCCAGTTAATATATTTTTCATTTTCTTTGTCAACATATTTTGCTGCTGCTTTAAAATAAGCATCAGCTGCATCAAGTCGTTTATTAATACTTTTTCCCAGACCTAAACCAGAAATAGCAATTCCAAAGGGTGAACCAATTGCAATGTAAATCTTAGGACCCGAATTAAAGCTCTTCATTGCATTTAGCATTTCTGTATTGGTGGATAGACTTAAAAACTCATCATATAATTTGTTCCGCTCAGTTTTTTTATCAACTTTCAGCACATTTTCCTCTTTTATAACCATTTCATCTCCTTCTTTTTCCAGAAAAACATACAAACCTTCTTTTAACTCAAGGTTTTCAGATAATACTTCAGGACTGTTTTCTTCCAAATAATCAATAAATTGTATTATTTCGTGTATCATTATTAGTTTGTTTATTATTGCTTTTGAAATTTGTTTTTGTAGTAATTTTCAATAGATATTTTTTTAATCCAATTTTATTTTTCTATCCAAAAAACAATTGTTATTTTTTTTATCCCCCAAATTTAACAAAAAATCCTGTAAATCATGTCAATAAAAAACATCCCCAATATTACCCCCCCCTTTTGTCAACTACCGTCATTTTAAATTTGTCTTTACGTGTTTCATTATTTTTTCTTCAGAAACATACTCACCTTTTTTTTCTTCGAGCATTGCTTTTAATAATCCCATATCTTCTTTTTCTTCATCGTATAAAATCTTTGGCTCATACTTTAGTTTATTAAGCAATGTAGTAAGAAATTCAAAGTCTTTTTCATTTTTTGGTGTTACTAATATTGTTTTCATTTATAATCCAATTTATTTTTCTATTCTAAAAACAATTGTTATCTTTTTCATTCCCCAAATTTAACAAAAAATCCTGTAAATCCTGTTAATCATGTCAATAAAAAAATCCCCACAATATTAACTACTCCTTTTGTCAACTTCCGTCATCTTAAAAAATTATTTTTCAAAACACTTGATTTTTTCTTTCCAAAACTTTTTCAATGCAAGTTGAGTAATTTTAGAATTGAGAAAAAAAGTATGTAATTTTCCTCCCCAATCATTCACATAAATTTTAGTTACAAAATCAATTGTTTTAATATTTTGTTTCATATTCCGTTTTTATTCTCTTATTCAATAAATTCTTTCACTAAAATTTGATTTCTAATAATAATAATTGTATCTTTGTAACAGTATTAACCGGAAACACGAAAGTGCCCGGTAATTATAACCCGACCCTATTAACCGGAAACACGAAAGTGCCCGGTGGTCGGGTTGTTTTATTAATAAGTGCCTGATCATAAAAATAAGTTTTTACTGTTGTTTCTCTTACAAGTATTTTTACATCATATTCAATGTCTTTATAGTTGAAAATGTTAGTAAAAATATGGAACCCCAAAATATTATCACGTCCTTTTTTGTCATTTTCAAAACCGATATATTTCGTTCCGTAATTTTATTAATTTTTCTATTCTATTCATTATTTTTTGTTACTCTTTGATGTAATATCTTAATATTAATGCTTATATAAATTAAAATATTTTATTTCCCATTCTCTTATTCAAATATTCTTTAAGGTCTGTGGGTGATATTATTGATATTTTCAATCACGAGTCCTGCATTTCTAAAAGTCTCAATATAGCGATAAACAGTACAATTCGAAATATTAAATCTTTCTGAAATCTCATCAATTGCATATCCGAAACTGCATGATAATAGTAGCAATAGTTTTATTGTTCTTTCAATTTTTGCTTGGTCGTTCATTTTATATATGTTTTTTCAAACTCAATCCGCTCAATTCCCAACGTAATCCCATTGAAGTTAACAGAAGTTAAAATATCGAAACCTTGCTCCGGTGGATTCTCAAAATAGTAAAGTAAAAGTTCGTACATCTTGGGTGAATTTGCATTTCCAAATAAATTGATATAAAAACCCATTCTGTTAAAAGCCTCGGATATTTCCCTGACGTATAGTTTCTTTTGCTCATCGCTAAGTGAATTCTGATGTGGAAAATTCAGTTTCATTTCATTGATGACAACAAATGGGTTATCAACAGGTTCGGCAGGAATTATCTGCCCTGTGAAATCACCAATATAGCCATCGAAAACATCCATGAAATCAACATAACGGTATAAGTCGGTTTCGAGTTTTCGCAATGGTTTAGGGGCTCAATGGAAAAAATGGGGGGAGTATAGAATTAAATTAGTATAATTGCATTA
>CAZREZ010000448.1:0-2735 GCA_964599115.1 uncultured Bacteroidales bacterium | reverse complement strand
TTTTAGGTTTACTTATTAACACTTCATTGTGTAAACCTATTTCAGGACATGACCTGTATAAATGTACTCCCCTTATTTCCCCTATTTCCCTTATTTCCATTATTTGCTAATTCAATAATTTCTTTTGTACATTTGTAGCCAATAATTGTATAAATAATGATTTTACTGGAAGAAGCATATAAGATTATAATGGATTCGGCTTTTGAGCTTAATCATAAAAAAGTTGAACTCAGTAAAGTTTTGAACAGAATACTTGCCGAAGATGTAATTTCGGATATTAACATGCCTCCGTTCGATAAATCGGCTATGGATGGTTATGCTTGCCGTTTGGAAGATATAAAGAATGAACTTGAAGTAATTGAAATCATCCCTGCCGGTAAACCGCCGCAAAAAATCATATCCAAAAATTTATGCTCAAAGATTATGACAGGAGCTATGATTCCTCAAGGAGCCGATTGTGTTATAATGGTTGAACATACTGAAATTTCTCCAGATAAAAAAGTTCGTTTTGTTAAAGAAACAACAAATAAAAATATTGCTTATAAATCGGAAGATGTAAAAATCGGTGATATTGTTCTAAGAAAAGGAACTCTGATAAAACCTCAACATATTGCAGTATTGGCATCTGTGGGATGTATTAATCCTATAGTGTTTAAACAAGCACGTGTTGGAATTATTTCGACAGGTGACGAAATAGTGGAACCAAAATATAAACCAGGCTTATCACAAATCAGAAATAGTAATGCTTTCCAATTGATTGCACAGGTAGAGAAAATGGGGGCAATCCCCAAATATTTCGGAATAATAAAAGATGATGAACAAAAAAGCTATAAAAGTATTGAAAAAGCAATAAAAGGCTGCGATGTATTACTTTTAACCGGAGGTGTTTCAATGGGCGATTTTGATTTTATTCCCAAAATATTAGACAAATTAAAAGTGAGGCAGTTATTTCAAAAGCTGGCAATTAAGCCCGGTAAACCAACAATATTCGGTATTCGTGATAAGAAGTTTGTTTTTGGATTGCCCGGTAATCCTGTATCATCTTTTAATATTTTTGAATTACTAACTAAGCCTTTTATTTACAAAATGATGGGTTTTGATTATAAACCTCTGAACATAAAAATGCCATTAGGTAAAACTTATAAAAGAAAAAAATCAGACAGAAAATCATTTATTCCTGTTAAGATAAAAAACGGCTTTGTGTTTCTTTTGGAATATCATGGCTCAGCTCATATAAATGCACTTTCTGATGCTGATGGCTTAATTGCTGTTCCAATTGGTAAAACAGTTTTAAATAAAGGAGATTTAACTGATGTTAGACAGATTTAATCGTAAAATAAATTATCTGCGAATATCCGTCACCGACCGTTGTAATCTCAGATGCAAATATTGTATGCCTGAGGGCGGAATAGAATTATTGAAACACAAAGATATTTTAAGTTTCGATGAAATTGTAAATGTTGTTAAAGTAGCTGTAGATTCAGGAATTGATAAGGTTAGAATTACCGGCGGCGAACCTTTAGTAAGAAAAGATATTGTTAAGCTTGTTTCTATGATACGGGAAATTGATGGGATTAAAGACCTTTCAATGAGCACTAATGGTACTTTTTTGGATCAATATGCCGAAGAGTTAAAAAAAGCAGGCTTACAACGGGTAAATGTCAGCCTTGATACTGTTGATGCGGAATCATATAAATTGTTAACACGCGGAGGGAATGTTAACAAAGTTTTTAAAGGTATTGAAGCTGCAAAAAATGCCGGACTGAAACCCATTAAAATTAA
This sequence comes from uncultured Bacteroidales bacterium, assembly GCA_964599115.1. Taxonomy (GTDB): domain Bacteria; phylum Bacteroidota; class Bacteroidia; order Bacteroidales; family JADFUO01; genus JADFUO01. The sequence goes on along the minus strand of CAZREZ010000448.1, from coordinate 953 downwards.
TTGTGTAGTCTGGAATTCATCGCAGGAAGAGGATGCTAAAGCAGTTGCAAAATATTGTAAAGAAAATGACTTACAGATTCGTTATATTCATCAAATGAATTTATCAACTGGTGAATTTTCTATTGTTGAAGGAGGTGATGGAGGCAATTGCATCAAATGTAACCGCTTGCGTTTAACTGCAAATGGAAAGTTAAAACCTTGCCTTTTTAATGATCTTGAATTTGATGTTAGAAAATTAGGAATAGAAAAAGCATTAAAATTAGCTGTTGAAAATAAACCGAAATCGGGTAGTTATAATCGATCTAATGAATTTTTTAATATTGGCGGATGAAAAAATTAACACATACAGATGACTCGGGTAAAGCAAAAATGGTTGATATCAGCTATAAGAAAAACCAAATGCGTACAGCAGGAGCCGAGGGTTTTATTACATTAAACAGTAATACAATAAATCTGATTAAAGAGAATAACATCAAAAAAGGTGATGTCCTTACCATTGCTGAGATTGCCGGCATTCAGGGAGGGAAAAAAAACAGTGAGCTTATTCCGTTATGCCATCCGTTGCAAATATCAAAAATTAATGTAAAAGCAGAACTTACCGAAAATGGTGCTAAAATTACAAGCGAAGCAAAATGTATCGGGCAAACCGGTATTGAAATGGAAGCACTTACGTCTGTAAGCATAGCATTATTAACAATTTATGATATGTGCAAAGCCGTTGATAAAGGAATGACGATTGGAGAAATTAAATTAATAAAAAAGACCAAAACCGATTTATACTAAATCTTAACAAATATAATTATTAAATTGGGAAATAGGGGGAATAAAGGAAATAGGGGAAATAAGGGGAATAATGGAAATATGGGTAATAAGGGAAATAAGGAGTTGGTTAAATAATGGTCATGTCCTGAAATAGGTTTACACAATGAAGTGTTAATAAGTAAACCTAAAAC
>CAZREZ010000447.1:0-2744 GCA_964599115.1 uncultured Bacteroidales bacterium | reverse complement strand
TAATAATGTTTACTATATTTTTCTATTTACAAAAATATAGTTACCTTAGCACACAGATAAAGAAAAAATAAACGTACTGGTAACTATACACAAATGTTACAGGGCATTACGCACAAGTCATAGAAATTAGTATCTTTGAAACATGAAAACAAAAACTAAATATATAAGTCAGCTAATCCGACATTCGATTAGTTCAATTGACCCAAAAGCAGAGGTGATTCTTTATGGATCAAGAGCTAGAGGAGATGAACGAACTGATTCGGATTGGGATATATTGATTTTAACAGACTATTCTGTTAATCTTCAGACAGAAAGAAAGTTTAGAGACAAACTTTATGACTTAGAATTGGAGACTGGAGAGCCATTTTCAGTTTTTGCATATTCAAAGAATGACTGGCAAACTAAACAACGAATTACGCCATTTTATCAAAATGTAATACAAGAAGGAATTCTATTATGACTTTTAAAGAAAGAATTGAATATGTCAAATACAGAATTGAATCAGCACACAAAACATTTGACGCTGCAAAAGTTTTAGCTGAGAATGGATTTTGGAATTCTGCAGTAAACAGATTGTATTATTCCGTATTTTATGCTGTTAATGCTCTACTTGTTATGAATGAAATTCAGACAAAGTCACATTCTGCAACTAAAAGTCAATTTTCATTACATTTTGTAAAAACAGGAAAGTTTGACAAAAAATATGGAAGACTATTATCCGAATTGTTTGACTGGAGACAAAAAGGTGATTATGAGAATATCATCGACTATGACAATGATTCTGTTCAGCCGTTGTTTAAACCAGTTAATGAAATGATAAGATTAATCGAAGAAGAAATTAATAACGCCCTGTAATAGTAGGCGGCTGATCCGTACGGACCAGTGCACATATCCCCGATACATTCCATTACTGAGCAGAAACACCACCAAGCGTCAGTACGGACTTTTCGGTTCATCAGACCTGTCTGCCAACAAGGCAGGCAAAAGATATTTTGAGTTGTGTCTCTCTTGACAAAGTTCGGTAAGATTTCTACTTACAACTTTTTATAATTATATTTTCAATCCGTTTTTTAAAGCAATACATAAAACGTAATAACTCAAAAATGAACTTCTGTCATACTTTAATGCTCTGCTATTATTACATGACAATACGTTTTCATTTAGCAGTAGCCTAATTTTAAAGTTATTGCTTGATTTATTACATGGTTCTTTCAAGCTATCTCTTTATAATTATAATAAAAACTAAAGCGATATTTTTAAATTTATTTGTTTAGTTAAAGTAATTACATTAATTTTGACGAGAATTAAAAAATTAAGTCATGCGCAATCAGAATAAATTGCTTATAGAGCAACTAGATCGTAAACTTAAGCCTTTTGTTGAAACAAAAACTATTCAAGTTCCTGAACGTGGATGGATACATTCTATTAGAACCACGCTTAATATGACCTTACAACAACTTGGGCACAGATTAAAAATTACTTCACAAGGAGTGAAAGACATTGAAATAAGGGAATCCTCAGGTTCAATTTCGATTAAATCACTCAGGGAAGTGGGGAAAGCATTGGATATGCAATTTGTATATGGTTTTGTCCCAAATCAAAACTCATTTGAAGAATTTGTTGAATCAAAAGCTAGAGAATTAGCAAAAAAAATTGTTCTAAGAACCAGTCACAATATGAAACTTGAGAATCAGGGAAATAGTGAAGAGAGAATAGATAAGGCAATAGAAGAAGTAGCAAGTGAAATAAAACGAGAAATGCGAAAATCTTTATGGGACTAGAATTAGAATATCAGGATGGCCAAACTCCAATAGACGAGAATGAGAAAGAAGGTCTTCTTATTCAGAGCATAACAACCCATGGAGAGTTAGATGAACATGAGCAATTAAATATTGAAAAGGCTATTGAATGGATTATACAGACAAAGATCAATCCAGATAAAATATTAACTGAAGAGTTCATTAAAAAGATTCATGAAAAAATGTTTAGCGATATATGGAAATGGGCTGGAAAATTCAGAAAGTCAGAGAAGAATATTGGAGTTGAATGGATAAAGATAGGTGTTGAATTAAAATATCTGCTTGATGACACAAAATATTGGATTGATAACAAAACCTATTCACCAGATGAAATTGCTATCAGATTCAAACACCGACTTGTCAATATCCACTGCTTCCCTAAAGGTAATGGTCGACATTCGAGAATAATGGCAGATATTATTATTGAATCAATTTTTAATAAAGAAATATTTACATGGAATCACTCAAATATGCTAAAACCACACAGAACTCGTAAAAAGTATATTGCGGCTATTAAAGCAGGAGACAAAGGAAATATTAACCCATTGATAGAATTTGCAAGAAATTAAGGTGTAAATATAAAAAAAATGCAAAAAATAAAAATAATTGATACAAATGCCGGCAATATTCTTGAATACGGAGTGTGCGGGTATAAAAATATTAATAGACCGGGATATCCTGAAAAGGTAGGGTGGCTAAAAGACCGTTTCCGGGAAGGTTTAAAAATAAAGACATTATACTCAGATAAAGATGGAAATCAGGGTATGCTTGAATATATTCCGGGTGAATATTGCTGGAGACCGGTTGAAGCAAGTGGATACATGTTCATTCACTGTATATTTGTCGGTTTTAAAAAAACATATAAGGGAAAAGGTTATGCTTCGCTTTTAATAGATGAATGCTTAAAAGAAGCAAAAAAGGAAAATAAACATGGTGTTGCAGTGG
>CAZREZ010000446.1:0-2755 GCA_964599115.1 uncultured Bacteroidales bacterium | reverse complement strand
CCCTGATTTTTTCTATTTTAATATCAGTTATAAGAATATTTATATAATTAATGTTTTGATACTGATTAATTCTTTCATAATAAAAGTTTATAGCTACTCTTTTAGCATCATCCAATTCAATTTTTTCGGCAAAATTTGAAGTAATAATCCCTGAGAAAATTAATATTAAAAAAATAATTTTTGTTTTCATATTAAAAAATTTTATGATTTATGTTGATATAAATTATACTGGTAAAATTACAAAAAAAAAGCTGTCTTGTCAAGAAACGGAATTTTTCCCAAAAAAAAACCTGCAAGTCATTACGATCTTGCAGGTTACGAAAAAACCATGAAAACAAAAACTATTTTATAACAATTTTTTTATTAACAGATACTTTTTCAGTAATTAAACTAAGAATATAAATACCTTTTGAATATTGGCTTACATCAATTGTTTTTTGATAATCGCCATTAAAGTTAGTTAAATTTTCAGAATAAACAATTTCACCAGTAATTTTCATTAATTTCATTTGAATGTTCTGAGTTTTATTAATTGTAAATTTCAGGTTTAGATTTTCGTTAGTCGGATTCGGGGAAATTACAAAATTTTCAAAAATATCATTTTCAATAATACCAACGTTATCAATTTCGTAGTATGCTTGCCATCCGGGAGCTGTTATTGTTGAGTTTGTGCTGAAAGTAATAAACATTGAACCACTGGTTGCAGTGATAGGGTTAGGTATTTCATCGCCGGATAAAGTAGTTATAATAGAAGTTCCGTCATATACCATAACTTTGTCATAACCTTCTTCAGTATTGAAAGATGTGAAATAAAGTGTGATTGTGCCTGCATAGTCAGGTTCAATTTTCCACATGCAAACCGAACCGTTCCTATAATTAAAAGTACCGCTTCCATCGGAAAAGTCTTCGGTTACTTCTGTAAGCATAGTTAAACCGCTGCAATATGATGGAAATGATGATGTGTATTCAATCATAAATCCCGGAGCGGTTCCTGTTCCGTCAGATACAAAAGTTATTAATATTTTGTTTCCTGTTGAAGTAATATTTGATGGTAAACTTGAGCCTGTAAATGTTCCAAGAACAGGGTCACCGGTAGTTTCACCATCATAAACAGTAACAAAGTCATTACTTTCCAAATCAAACTGTCTAAAGAATAATGTTATGTCTGTAATTGAATCCTCAGTTGTTTGAGGATCAATCAGCCAGCTTGCATTCGTGTTGTTCAGGTAATCTTCAACAGGACCGCTTCCATCAGTAAAAGAACCTGATGTATTTGTAAGTATGGTAGAACCGCTGGCATAATACGGGTAATCGGCGTCAGTGGGATAAAAATATCTGACAGCTTTTTGACCTATATAAAACCCGTTTACGTTATATAGCGAGTAATATCCGTTGCCTGAACCGCTCCATCCGAAATTAAAATGGAAATCTGTTCCCTGGTATCCATCGCAAGTAAAGGCATGTCCTGAATTACTTGTATTCCTGCCGGAATAATATAAAGGTCTGCCTAAATCCAATTCATTTTGTAATAATGCTATCCATTGAGAAGTAGAAAAGTTAATTTTTTCTAGAAACTGCGCATTGTCATACCTGAAATAATTTCTTACAGCATTGTCAACATCTTCACTAGCTGCTCCCGAACCGCCTGGAGAATAGTTCATGTCAACTGATACTCCGCAATGGTACTGTAATTCGCCGATAGGATATGGGTTAGAGGCATCAATTTCGTTCATCATACCATCCCAGTTATATTCGGTTTGCCCAAAGTTTGCAGTTTGGGTTCCATAACCTGGACAGTAATAAGTGTGCTGTCCTTCTCCCTGGAAAGGATAACGCCAGTAATGCATTACCTGAGACATGCAAGTAGCAACACAACCTGCATAAACATGCCCTCCGGGTCCTGCAGGGTCGGCTGGGCACATGATGTTATAAGGGTTATCCTGATTCCACATTGAAGCAACAAGTGGATCAACATCTTTATCATCTGTTACTGTGAGCAATTGTGAAATGTCGTCTGTTAATAAATATTCCCATGTTTCTGACACTTCCTGGTCTGCTTTAATATTATTATCTCTTATAAATATTATCTGGTCAATATAACTTTCCATATAACTTCCATAATTGGTTAAACCATCTGCAGATTTTGGATAAAAACCTTTAAAAGAATATCCGATTACAGGAACAAATGCGTCTTCTGCCGACACAATAACAAAGCCTCTGTTTTCCATATCAAAAGCATAAAAAACAACTTCATTATTAACCTTTTTTACAAATGAATCTTTTATTCTAACCTCGCTGTAATTAATAGTTTGAACAAATTGATTCATCTTTTCATAATAAAAATTTACAGCAACTTTTTTTGCGTCATTCAGGTTAACATTTTTTGCAAACACAAAACTAATTGTGCTAAGGAAGAGGATGCTTAGTAGGAGTATTTTTTTTGTTTTCATAATTTGTATAATTTGATTAAAAAAATTTTGGCAAAGATATTAAAGTTTTATTAAAAAACTGTTAAGTTGAAAAAAATCATTTATTGTGTTGATAAATTGTTGTGTGTTGCGGGTTATTAGCTATGGCTTGGTTCATCTTTCGTCTTCGCTCAAGATGACTATGCAAGAATGTCATGCTGAGCGTAGTCGAAGAACTAAGCTCTCGCTCGTTTCTGCCGGTAGTCGTATGAGTGTAACGAATACGGAATAGTTTAGTGTTTATAACTCGCTAATTATCAATTTTTTATTTTATTATTAACTTTTCG
>CAZREZ010000445.1:0-2762 GCA_964599115.1 uncultured Bacteroidales bacterium | reverse complement strand
AATGACACTTCTTTCTGTTATGGAAATTCTGTCATACTTTATCCCGGTTCAGGATTTGTAAATTATTTATGGCAAAACGGGTCTTCCGATTCTATTTTTATTGCAAGCAGTACAGGTTATTACTGGGTGGCGGTTACTGACACTAATGGCTGCACTGCCATTGATTCTGTTTATATAACAGTCTTTATGGACTATGAAATCTCAATTGGCGACGACACTTCAACAATTTGTGAGGGTGATTATTTATTCCTTGACCCTGGTCCCGGTTTTGAAAGTTATTTGTGGCAGGACGGGTCTTCTTATCAGACTTTTATAGCTGATACTGCCGGAATATACTGGGTAGAAGTTACAGATACTAATTCTTGTGCTGCACGGGATTCGATTTTACTTGTTGTGAGAAAAATCCCTGAAAATTTTCTTGGTAATGATACTGTTATTTGTCCGGGATATATTATTACTCTTAATGCCGGAGAAGGCTTTGTCCAATACCTCTGGCAAGACGGTTCTTCTGATTCGGTTTTTATTGCTGATTCAGTAGGAATTTACTGGGTATATGTTGAAGATGATATTGGATGTTCGGGCAGCGATACAGTTGTTTTGTTACCATTCAGCCCTCCTTCTTTAAATCTTCCTAATGAAGTTTTTATTTGCAAAGGCGATAGTATTGTATTTAATGCCGGTTCGGGTTATTTATTCTACAATTGGCAGAACGGCTCTAATGATTCTGTATTTATAGCTTATGACGAAGGTTTGTATTGGGTAAATGTTTTAACGGATTGTGGTTTTTATTCCGATAGTGTTTTACTTTCTTTTTATGAAACTGCTTATTTATTTCTGGGTAATGACACAAATATTTGCCCGGGCGAAATCATAGAACTAAACCCCGGAGATTTCAATGAGTATCTTTGGCAGGATGGTTCTGAAGATAATTTATTTATAGTTACCGAGCCGGGAATTTACTGGGTGAAGATATTTGACGGAAAATGTTATGCGTCCGATACTATCTTTATTGATGAATGTTCATCACTTTGGGTGCCTAATATTTTTACTCCAAACGATGACAACTTTAACGATTATTTTTATGCTGTTGGTTCTAACATCACAAAATTCAAGCTTGAAATATTTAACCGTTGGGGACGCAGATTGCAAACGCTAAATAATATTAATGAAAAATGGGATGGGAAATACAAAGGAAATAAGTGTTCGCAAGGGGTTTATTACTGGATAGCCAATTTTGAAATATCTGATAAAAGCGGTAATAAAATTAATAAATCTTTGAAAGGGAGTGTTACTTTGTATAGATAAAAAATACATACTACCCACAATAATAAGAAATCACTTTTCTGTAATTTTCAACCATCTTTTATAAATTATTCAATATTCCCTTAAAATTTTAACTTTGCTGTTCCAATTTTATTTGTTTTTTATCAGCATATATGAAACTCAATCTAAAAGAATATTTTAAACTTTCTATAATATATGCCCTTGTAGCAGCATTTCCTGCTGTGCTTCAAATCATTGTATTACCTCTTATTGAAGGCACTGACAGATTGAATGCTACAGACTTTTCCCACCTGGCAATTACTGAATCTATTACAGTATTAGCCTTTACAATTGCCTTGTATTCTATGGGAAATGCAATTGCAAGATTCTATTATGACTATATTAATGATAAAACAGGATATAATAAACTTGTATCCGGTATATTTACTTCAATCTTATTCAGGGGTTTAGTGATTTTAGGAATTGCAATAATTTTCAGCAATTATATTGGCAAAATCTTCCCTCAAAAGGAACTGCAGGATTTTTCATCTTATGGTTATGCCTCAATAATCGTTGGTATTAACAGGGCAATAAATATTACTGCCGCTACTTTATACAGGAACGAAAAAAAAGTAATCAGGTATATTTTACTTAATGTAATTCTTGGTATTCTTCGTACAGGACTACAGGTTTATATGTTATTCTTTTATGAGATGAGTTTTATCGGATATGTTTACGGCACATGTATTGGAACAGGAATAACAGCAATCACAATTTTAGGATATACATACTATAAATCAGGAATTAGATACGACAGGAAATTAATGTCATCTGTGTATAAATTTGCCAGACCTTTATTTCAATATGGAATTATCGCCTGGGGCTTAATGTATGCAGACAGATATTTTTTAAAACTTCATAATTTTCAGGTAGAATTAGGAATTTACGACACAGCTATTAAATTTGTTTTGGGAATACAAATGATTTTGCAAGGAATACAAGGAGCTACGCAACCTGAAATTTACCGATTTATGAAGGATGGTATCCAAAAGAACAGGGAACAAATCAAACAATTATCCAATATACTTTTGGCACAAACCCAAATAATTGTTGCTGTGTCAATTATTCCTGTTATGTTATTTTTAAACATATTTTTTGAAACAAAATTACAACTTGCAGCCGGATTAATTTCTATACTTTTTATGACAATTTTAATACGTACACAATACATAATATTTTCGTTCTCTATTTATTTTTTAAAGAAAACCCGGTTTTTTCTTTATCTTAATTTGTTTATTTTAATTATCAACTTATTGTTAAATTTTTTACTTGTTCCGATATTAAAAGAATATGGAGCGATAATTGCTATTTTGGTTTCATTTTTTATCCAAACGATAGGTGCATTTATTTATCAACAAAAAATTATGCCTATGAACTGGAACTTAAATAAAATTTTGTTTTTCTCAATGGAATCCAATTAATGGACCAGGTGGTGGAAA
>CAZREZ010000444.1:0-2764 GCA_964599115.1 uncultured Bacteroidales bacterium | reverse complement strand
TGGTCATTGAATTTTGAAAATTGGAATTTATTTGAAATTTGGTGCTTGTCATTTGAAATTTTTAATATTTATTTTAACTATCGGACTTTATGGACTAACACTATTTAGTATTAACTCATTATTTAAATTTGAAGGACTTAAGCATTTTATCAAAAATTTTGGTGTTTTCATAAATACCGATAAATTCTTCAGCTCCCGGACCATAAGCATATAAAGGTACCATAACGCCTGTATGATTGGGTGAAGAAAATCCTCCTGTAACTTCTCCTGTTTCATAATTACCATCAATTATTGCAAAACCGCCTGTTTCGTGGTCAGCAGTGATAATTACTAATGTTTCGCGGTTTTTTTCGGCAAAATCCAGTACTTTGCCAACCGTATTATCAAAGTCAACTGTTTCTTCAATTAAATAATCGGTATCATTATCATGTCCAGCCCAGTCAATTTGCGAGCCTTCAATCATCAGGAAAAATCCATTCTTTTCCTGGTTTAAAATTTCAATGGCTTTAAGACTTGCTTTCTCAAGCATATCTGCGCGCCCTTGTGAAAGTGGCGGCGGATGCTTTTCATATAATAATCCGGCAATTTTACCTGAATTAATGTTTTCAAGAGAAATTAAATCATATACTATTTGATAATTTCTTATACTCAAACTGTCAATTAAATTCAAACTGTCGCTTCTAACCATAAAATGGTTTTTTCCACCGCCAATAAAAACATCAATATCGGTTTTTAAAAAATCCAGGGCAATATTTTCATAATCATGTCTGTCGGGATTATGAGCAATAAATGCAGCAGGTGTTGCGTGTGTGATAAAACATGTTGCTACTAAGCCGGTTGCCTTGCCGTGCTCTTCGGCAATCTCTAAAATTGATTGCTGAGCAATTCCTGAAGTATCAACCCCGATTGCACCGTTTTTGGTTTTTACTCCTGTTGCTATTGCAGTTCCCGAAGCTCCTGAATCTGTAATATAATTATCGGATGAATGTGTTTTTACTAATCCGATATACCTGCAACGTGCAATATTAAGATTATTATTTTTTGCAGTTAATGCAGCGTGTACATGTGTTAAACCCATTCCATCGCCAATCATTAAAATGATATTTTTAGGTTTATTAGGCTGATAGTCTGCCTGCTGAGCACAAGAACCCAAACTTAAAGCAAGAATTAAAAGATAAATTAATTTTTTCATCTGGTTATCTGTTTAAAAGGTTTATAATTGTTATAATCAATTTCTATTTATTTGATGGTAATTCAAGACCATAGCCGCTTTTTCTATCTACGCGTTTCAGCAGCAATGCAAAGATAAAACCAAATAAGCCAAGAACTGCAAAAATTAAAATAGTAAAAGTATAATTAAGTGGCGTTTTAATTTTTATTACCGCATTATCAGGTAAAATCAAATAATCGAAATTGGCATATCTGAGCCGGTTTTTTCCAATCTCACATCTGAGGTGGAGGTTTTCATCAATAAAAACATTATGTTCTTCTTCAAGTATGCTGACTTTTCTTTTTGTATCGTAAATTGTAAGTAATACTTTTTTATGGCTTTTTAAAATGTCCAAATCACTTTTATTAAGCTTTGGACTGAAATTAATATAATTTAAACTGGTATCTAATTTATAATTATTTGATTTTAAAATTATTGATTTTGATGTGTCAATAGCTGAAATTATTATAATATCTTTTTCAGGATTAATATTTAAGCTGTGAATGTTGATTTTGTCAGTACTATCAGTGCCCAAAGTACCTGTAAAATTACCTTCCTTGTCTGATTGGGTTTGAAAGTATTCATCCCAAATTACCGTGCCATATTTATTAAGTTGTTTTTTAAGGCTGCTTTTTTCTTTTTTAAGATTGATAGTGTCGGGCAAATCGAGAATTGTAAGCGAGGCAAGCAGCTTTTTATTCTTAATCGGTTTATCTGAATTATTAAGATAAGGGGCAGTAAATTCTTTAGTATTCTTTATTGATTTTACTTCTTCCGATAAGATATATACATCTGAGTTTTTATTGGTTGTTTCAAGCACAAATCCCGCTAAAATTGGAAAAGCAAAGAGCCCGAGATTTTGAATTGAAAACATGGCGCCATAAGCAGAACCTATTCTTTTTTCCGGTACAATTTTAGCTACGGAAGGCCACATTGCTGCAGGTACCAATGCTATCGAAATTCCGAGTAATACTAAAGGAATAACAGGGGTAATATTGGTGAATGCAAAAGTGAGGTGTATAAGAGTTAACAAAACCGAGCCGAACATCATAATTGAAGCACTTTTCCCAAATTTGTCAACAAACAACCCGATAAGCGGCGTAGCAAACATTGTAACCCAGTATAGGATAGAGGCTATTTTTCCACTTTGAGTTAAACTCATTCCAAATTTATTTAACATAAAATCGGGAGAGAATGCCTGAAATGGGAAAACTGCCGAGTAAAAAGTTAAACAAAGCAGGGTTACATAGATGAAAGATTTATTTTTGAAGAGTAAACCTAAGTCTGCAAAACGAAATTTATCATCATTGCCGGATAAATTCACGTGTTTAATTTGCTTATCAAGCCTTACATCAAAAATTGTATAAACCAGAAATGCCAGAAATGCGATTAAAAGGAGTATTGCGGCAAACCAGATTGCAATTGTCCAATGCGTTGCTGCTTCAGCAATTTCAGCCGAATAGAATAATGCCAATGCCGAACCGGCCCTGGCAATACCGATTTTCATTCCGAAGGCAAATGCAAGTTCTTTTCCTTTAAACCATTTTACTATGA
>CAZREZ010000443.1:0-2788 GCA_964599115.1 uncultured Bacteroidales bacterium | reverse complement strand
TTAATCCTTGATAATAAATTTAATGTATTTCCAAACCCTTCAAAAGGGGGAATATATATTGATTTTAAAAATTTAATTAATCAACAAGTTTATATATGTATTTTTAACTCACATGGCATAATAGTTCATGAACAATCAAATATTACTAATAGTAATGAAAAAAAATTATTGATCAATTTGTCTAAAATGCCAAGAGGGATTTATTTTGTTAAAGTTGTTTCTGATTGTTTTACAGAAACAAGAAAAATTATATTAAATTAATTTTAAACTTCAGGAAATTTATGATTATCAGAAGCAAAGCTCCTTTACGACTCGGACTGGCAGGTGGTGGTACGGATGTGTCGCCTTATTCCGATTTGTATGGCGGAGCTATTCTTAATACCACAATAAGTATGTATGCTTATGCAACAATTGAGCCTCGTAAAAACGGAAAAATTGTTTTCAGGTCAATTGATAAAGGTGAAATTTACGAAATTGATTCAACAGACAAATTACCTGTTAATGGTCAATTGAATTTGCACAGAGGAATTTATAATCGAATAATTAAGGATTTTATTAAAAAGCCACTTTCTTTTGAGCTTACAACATTTGTTGATGCTCCGCCGGGTTCGGGTTTGGGAACATCTTCTACTTTAGTGATTGCAATTTTAGGTGCTTTTGCCGAATGGCTCAAACTTCCTCTCGGCGAATATGATATGGCACGTCTGGCTTATGAAATTGAAAGAATAGATCTGGGAATGGCAGGTGGTAAACAAGACCAGTATGCTGCAACTTTCGGCGGTGTTAATTTTATGGAATTTTTTAAAAATGATAAAGTAATTGTTAATCCTTTGCGAATAAGGGAACAATACCTTAATGAACTCGCATATAATCTTATTTTATATAATACAGAAACAAGCCGTTTATCTTCAAAAATTATTGAAGCCCAATCGGAAAATGTCATTCTTAAAAATCAAAAATCAATTGAAGCCACTCATAAGCTTAAGGAGCAGGCAATAATGATGAAAGAAGCCATTTTAAAAGGTGAGCTTAATAAAATAGGAGAGATACTAAACTTTGGCTGGCAAAATAAAAAACTTCTTGCTTCGGGTATATCAAATCCTATGATTGATGATATTTATAATACTGCATTAAAAAATGGTGCTTCAGGAGGTAAAATTTCAGGAGCAGGTGGCGGAGGTTTTATGATATTCTATTGTCCTGGCAATTCAAGGGTAAATGTTATTAATGCATTGAAAATCTTTGGTGGTCAATCAAAAAGATATGAATTTACTAAGAAGGGCTTAACTACCTGGACTATTTAGTGCTTGCCGGAAAACGTCAATTTTTTCGTTACGCTCATTATAGGAATTCATGTTTGTATTTATAAAGGATTTCCACAATATTTACAAAATTCTGCATCCTCATCATGCCCGCTTTTATTACAATTTATACAGGTTTTGTTTTTTTTAATTTTAGCATTTATTTGCGACATCTCAACTGTAATGATTCCTGTTGGAACTGCAATTAATGAAAAACCAAGAACCATGATAAATGAAGCCAGAGCTTTGCCTAAAAATGTAACCGGGGCAATATCACCGTATCCCACCGTAGTTAATGTAACAATAGCCCAGTAAATACTTTCGGGGATGCTTATAAATCCATTTTCGGGTCCCTCAATCAGGTACATTGCCGAACCCATGATAACAACAATAGTCAAAACCGTTCCTATAAATACTGCAATTTTATGACGACTGTTTTTTAATGCAGTAAGAAGAAAGCCTGAAGCACCAATATATCTGTCTAATTTTAAAATCCTAAAAATCCTTAACAGTCGTAAAATACGTATAACCATAAGATATTGCGTGCCGGCAAAAATCAAGCTCAAATATGTTGGAAGTATTGCAAGCAGGTCAATAATACCATAAAAACTAAATATATATTTTCGTGAATTTAATGAAGTTATTATTCTGAACACATATTCAACAGTAAATAATATCGTAAATATCCATTCGGAAATAAACAGTAATTTCCCGAATTTTGCATGAAATCCGGCAACACTATCAAGTAAAACGACTATAACACTAAGAATAATTGAAATTAACAGAATAATGTCAAATGCTTTACCAGCGGGAGTGTCAGCTTCAAAAATTATTTTATATAAATTTTGCTTCCATTCAGGAGTAGTTCTTTTTTGGGTTTGTTTTTTGTTCTTCATATATTATTTCTTTTTATCGGATTTTGTTATATCATTAAGTAAAATAAAGATGAAAGTGATTTATCAATTAAAAAAAATCAAATATATTTACAGATATGCTCCGGGTCAACCAGTTCCCTGTATTTCAAAATAACTTTTTTGAAATCTTCCCATGTGTCTTTTTTCAGTGCAGGATTTCGTAATAATGCCGAAGGATGATAGGTTGGCATTACAAGCCTGTTGTTCCTGATTTTCCAATTACCTCTTTCTTTTGTAATTTTTGCATTTGGATCAAAAAGACCCTTGTAAGCTGTTGCACCTAAGGTTATTATTATTTCGGGATTTAATAATTTTATCTGTTTTTCAAGGAATGGAAGGCAGGCATACTGTTCGTCAATAGTAGGAATCCTGTTTTGAGGCGGGCGGCATTTTACAATATTTCCGATAAATACATGCTTTTCACGGGTAAAACCACATGCTTCCAAAATCTTATCCAATAATTTTCCAGACCTTCCAACAAAAGCTATTCCTGTCTTGTCTTCATCAAATCCCGGCCCTTCACCCACTAAGAATATTTTCGCATCTAAACTTCCATTTCCGAATACAACTTTA
>CAZREZ010000442.1:0-2800 GCA_964599115.1 uncultured Bacteroidales bacterium | reverse complement strand
CTTTTAATTTTATTTATTCAAAGAACTTTTATTATATTTGCCATTCAGGGCACACACACTGTATAAAAATAATAGCTGAGATAGTAGTAAATTCAAGGGTTATAGCCCGCTTCAACTTTCTTGTAAATTGAAAGGAATGAAGCCCGCAATCGGCTACTATTCTTATACTAAACGTTACCTGCAAGCTTGTGCCACAACTCTACTAAATATTACAGAATGAAAACCCACCGCACAAATAGCACATTTGGTTTTTGCTATCCCACAAACCAACCTGAAAAAACCAAAAGAGCTATTTTTTGCCACTGCTAAGAATTGAACTTGTAATAAATAATTACATTAGACAACTAAAAAATAAATTTTATTAATTTTTGGAGACTATTATATGCGCAAGCAATGGGATTATTTTGTGAAAAATTTGCACGGAGTAGAACCTCTGGAGTATAAAATAGAGCCCAAAAAATAATCTATATAATCATGTTTAAAACAATGTGCTCAGTAATCTTAATTTTACTTTTTTTTGTGAAGATTGGTTATTCGCAGAAGGGCGTAACTGCAAGTAAAATTGATAAACGTCCACAAATTGATGGTGTTATTACAGCCTGGGAATGGGGCATATGTGACTCATTAATAGGTTTCTCACAGCTGGAACCTGATAAAGGGCAAGTGGCTAGTCAAAATACTACTGCACTTTTCTCTTACGATGAATACAATATTTATGTGGCCATTAAATGTTATCAGAATAATAGTGTTATTGCCAATGTGCAAACCCGTGATAAACTCAAAAAAAGTGATGATGCCGTAATGCTAGTGTTGGATACTTATGCCGATAAGCGCACTGCTTATTGTTTTATAGTAAATCCAATTGGCACACAAACTGATTTTAAAATTACTGATGACGGCAGAAATTTAAACTACGATTGGGATGGCGAATGGGTGTCGGTAGTTACTCAATTTACCGGTGGCTGGAGTGTTGAAATGGTTATCCCCTTCAAAAACATAAAATACAATGCTTCGCTTACAACCTGGGGTCTCAACTTTGGTCGTATAATAAGAGGCAATGCCGAAACAGTATGGTGGGCACCTAATATGACCAACGATTATAGGGTATCGCAAGGAGGTGTGTTACAGGATATTCATTCACCGGCAAAAACCGATAGGTTCCTGCTAACCCCATATGCTTCTCTACGGTATGAGGATAGTGATATTACCGGTGTTCGTGGAAAGTTTAAGCCCGATGTCGGTGGTGATATTAGTTTTCGTATAAGTTCAAACTTAAACCTTGATGCCACTATTAATCCTGATTTTGCTTCCATTGAAGGCGACCGCCAGGAAATTGATCTTTCCGGCTGGGAAATCAGTTTTCCTGAAAAGCGACTTTTCTTTCAGGAAGGTAATGAGATGTTCGATATGCGCTACCGTTTGTTTTATTCGAGACGTATTGGCGACATTAATTATGGTGGTAAGTTCACCGGAAAAGTAGGTGATTATTCAATGAATGTACTAAGTGTGCGTAGCGTTGAAAATCACGACAGGAACGAACCTGCCGCCTTCTATTCGGTTGCACGTATAAAAAAGGATGTATTCAAGTCGTCAACCATAGGTTTTACTTTAGTTGATAAAACATCTGATACAGCTGGGACACGAAATTTTGGCTTCGACTGGGTGCTTAATCCGGGTAAATATTGGAAAATTACAGGGCAACTAATAGGCAGTTCTCCCGGTAACTTTTGGGAGCATAGCGGTGGCTTTTTGAGGGTGGCTCACGAATCGAGTAATCATCATGTACACTTAAGGTATTCTGACCTTGGCGACGCTTTGAAAGATAATTTAAACAAAACAGGTTTCTTAAAAGATGATGACCGTAAGGAAGTTGATGCAGATATTGAATACAAATTCTGGCTCAACAACAATATTTTTAGTTATATCGAATTGGCTACAATGAATAATGCTTATTGGGATCAAAATGGGCAATTTAGGAGTTCAAAGTTCAGGGAGCATGCACGCTTTTACTTTACTAATAAATTCAGTCTTGATTTTTATTATGAATGGGAAAACCGTTTGGTCAACAGTAAAAATATTATAGATAGTGAAAATGATATACGATTCAAAAATTACTATCTGCGAACTACATTTGGCTATAATACCGACGAGTCATCCCATGCTTCTATAAACTATACACGCGGACAAAATTTTGGAAGAGATATGCAGATTTGGGAAGGAAACACATCGGTTGTACTATTTAAAAAACTGGCCATAAATTACTCAATTGTAAAACTTAATTTTAGCCCTTCAGAAAATACGAATCTAAGCTTGCGCCTTGAGCATCCAAGTTTGCTAAATATATTATCAGTAGATTATTATTTTACCAACAACTTATGGGTTCATGTTTTTGCACAAGGCGATACTTATGTGGAGCGTATTTATTTTTACGGCAAATTTGGATGGCGATTTAAACCACCATTTGGAGCATTGTATGTTATAGTTGCTAACGACGATTATTTCGATCATATCGAATTAACACATATGAAAAGCAATACCGTTTTCCTGAAACTTACTTACCCTATTGGTTTTTGATATCAAATAAGTTTTAGCACAATTTGAAAGAAAACATAATTTAGCAGTTTGTACGACTAATATCTATTCAATGTCGAAACTAACTATTGTCCCAACACCAATCGGTAACCTTGATGATATGACGCTCAGTGCCTACGCATAAAGAACATAAAAGAAAAAAAGCCAGCAGGTAGTCGAGTAGGTAAAGGGGAATCTCACCCCTAAACCTCTCACAGAACCGTACGTG
>CAZREZ010000441.1:0-2801 GCA_964599115.1 uncultured Bacteroidales bacterium | reverse complement strand
TACAGTTATTGTCGATATAACAGTCGGGGTAAATGAAATTGACATGGCGGGTGTTATGATCTATCCTAATCCTGTTGTTAATCTGTTAAATATTAAAGCTGATGAGGAAATTATTAATATAGAACTTATGAACCTGATGGGCCAACGGATTATAATGCAGAATGTGAATAAATTAACCCATCAGATCAATCTTTCAGATTTGCAGAATGGAATATACATTATTAAAGTAGAATTGGAAAATGGTACTGTAACCCGTCGGATTGTAGTTAATTAATTAAACTGAATGAAAACGTCTTGATAGCTATCAAGAGTAAAATTTTCAGTATAAATAATTCCGAAATCGAGGGGGCTGTCTGAAAAGGCAGCCTCTTTTTTTTATTCATCCGGAATTTTTTTCCTGGGTAAACGCTTTGCTTCTTTTAATGCTTTACTGATAACCCATTCAATTTGCCCGTTAGTACTTCTGATTTCATCAGCAGCCCATTTTTCAATTGCTTTCATAATTTCAGGATTTATCCTAAGCACAAATGCTTTTTTCTTAGCCATAATTTTCGAATTAAAGCACTAAATATAAAAAAACAAAACTTGTCCGTATGGATAAATTCCAAATATCAATGATCAAAACTTGTCCGTCCATACGGATTACTTAAAGTTATATGAAGCGAAGCAAACGACACGAAGTCCATACGGATTCGCTTCTTATCATTAGTATGGATTTATCCAGTTTGATGTATAAGTCTGAATCTACTTATGTAACGTTCCTGTATTAATTACCGGACTTGCATCTTTATCAGAACAAAGAACTACCATTAAATTACTGACCATAACTGCTTTTTGTTCTTCATCAAGTTCAATAAGCTCTTTTTCTGAAAGTTGTTCGAGAGCCATTTCAACCATACTTACCGCTCCTTCAACAATCTTGTATCTTGCTGCTACAATAGCTGTTGCCTGTTGTCTTCTCAGCATAGCTCCTGCAATTTCAGATGCATAGGCAAGGTATGCTATTCTTGCTTCAATAACATGAATACCGGCAATCTCAAGCCGTTCGCTTAATTCTTTTTCAAGAACATGATTAACTTCTTCGCCTCCTGAGCGTAAAGTAGTTTCTGCTTGTTCATCATCAAAATTATCATAAGGATAATGCCCACCCAATTTCCTTACCGCAGCTTCGCTCTGAATATCAACAAAATGACAATAATCATCAACTTCAAAAGCTGCTTTAAAAGTATTTTCAACTTTCCAGACTAATACAACTCCAATCATTATCGGATTACCAACCTTGTCGTTAACTTTAATAGGGTCGCTGTCAAGATTTCTTGCTCTTAACGAAATTTTTTTTCTTGTAAAAAACGGATTTACCCAAAAGAAACCATTCTTTTTTATAGTTCCTTTATAAGCACCGAATAAAACAAGAACACTTGATTCGTTCGGATTTACAATTACTAATCCGCCCAAACCAAACATGCCGAATGCTAAAATAATTGCAAGTAAAAACAATTTCATAAAAATCATTCCTAAAACAGATATTATGATTAAGGTAAGAACTACAAACAGTCCGAAATAACCCGAAGCCGGTGAATACAATTTTTCTTTTTTCATCTCTAAATAATTTAAATTTGTATTATTTATATTATTATGATATTAATTTGATATTGCAATGATACAATATAATTTTACAAAAGTCAAGTTTTTTCAATGTTTTTTCAATATTTGGTTATTTATACATCACTAACTCTAATAAAAACGGAATGATGGAATATTTTTTATAAATTTGGCGTTTGAAAAATTATTAACATTAAATTCGTAAATATCATGATCTCACCTATGTTTAGCCATTTACTGATACCTTTTATAGTCGGGATGTTTTTGGCAATGAATATGGGAGGAAGCGGAACTTCTCCTTCATTTTCAGTAGCTTATGGTTCAAATATTATCAGGCGGTTTGCCATACCCGGATTATTCGGAATATTTGTATTCATGGGAGCAATAATCGCAGGTAAAAAAACTGCTTTAACAATGGGAAAGGACATTATGCCTGCCGATGAAATAACTCTTACAATAGCTACAATTGTTTTGTTATCAATTGCAATATCATTATTGATTGCAAATTTAATCGGAGTTCCTCAATCAACAAGTCAGTCGGCTGTTTTTGCTCTAAGTGGTTCTGCTTTATATTTTAATATGTTTAATTCGCATAAGGTATTTTATGAAATAATTCCTGTATGGTTTGTCCTGCCTGTTATTTCTTTTGTTTTGATGTATGTTATAGGCAAGTATCTTTATCCTTTATTAAGACGGGTGGCGGTGATAAAATTTGCTGATGTAACAAATCATCCTGTACTCAGGATTTTGGTAATAGTTTCGGCTTGCTATGTTTCATTTGCTATTGGTTCAAACAATGTTGCAAATGCATCAGGTCCTATAGCTTCTATGGTAATAAATGAGCTTAATATTAATCCTGACATGGAAAATAAATTTGTTTTGATAATGATACTTTCCACTTTGATCATAGCACCCTGTTTTGCAATTGGAAGCTCAGTATTCGGAAGAAAAATTATTGAAGCTACAGGTAAAGGAATTGTGGATATCGGTCCATTGGAAGCTACTATTATTTCAATTGTTACAGCAACATTATTATTACTTGCATCTATTACAAAAGGGATTCCAACATCATTGGTGCAATTAAATACTTTAGCAATAATTGGCTTGGGAATCGCAAAAATGGGATGGAAAAAAATTATTGTTGATAAAACTGTAAGGAAGTTCTGGATAGTTTGGTTGGCTGCACCGACTTTATCATT
>CAZREZ010000440.1:0-2811 GCA_964599115.1 uncultured Bacteroidales bacterium | reverse complement strand
CAAATTATACATAAATATTAAGTAATCATCTTGCAATTTTATAAATATAAACTCCGAATAGTTTTGTTTTTAAGATGAATGACTGCCGCGTTCAAAGTGCCCGTAAACGAAAAGGATTAGATGATTATCCATGTAAATCAGGTGGCTTGATTGAATACACGACTTTCGCAGAATCAATTGACCCGAGAATAAAAACCGAATGTATTGGCTGCCCGCCTGACAAACATCCTGAAGAATGGTATTGTGCGTGGAGGTTTATTATTTTGGGGGAATAAAAAGGCCAGCTATTAATTTTGTTATTTTGATACATTATTTTTATAACGTTGAAACTCACCTGCCGCTATGGAGCGAAGCGGAATAGCGGTCAGGTGGAGTGATTTGTTATGGAATTTTAATGTTCAATAGCAAATTCCATACGTCTTGATCCTGTCTTGTTCGCTATAATTTACTAATTCTGAACTCGATTTTATCAGGTGAAAGACCTAGAAATTCTTTTGTTTTGGCTTTAAATTTTTCTTCTTTCACCTTGCTGGTAATATCATATACAATGACTTTCAATTTTATGTTTTTTGAAATAATTCCTTTAAGTTTCGTAGATAAACTCTTATCATTTTCCAAATTAAATCCGAAACCAAAAAAAATTAACGTCTTCGTATCTTCTATAATCTCTTTCATTGTTTCAAGAAGAGTTTTGTATGGTTCTTCTTTATAAGAAATTTCTTTTTTGTTTATGGGAGGAATAACACAAAGTTTATAATCATTTAATTTATATTTTGCATGGGCTCCGCCGCTGTACCATACATATCTCTCTGGCCAGAGATAATTATCCTTATCATTTTTGGGTTTTAATAAAAGTATTGAACCGTGAAGTTTGACTAATTTGTTGATTGATTCTAATTGAGGTAGTCCCTTTTCTTTCGACAGAACTGGGCGCCCTTTCGGAAAGTTGTCTTTAATCGTTAAACTTGTAATATCAAGTTTCTCAACAAAGTCTTTATCAAATTCTGTAGATCCCATAACCGCCACTTCAAGTAATATATCAGGATTTGTAGAGATGATATTATCTATTGAGTGGGTACATAAAAAAGATCTGATAATACGAACTGTTTGAAGAACTTCAGTATCGTATCTTATTGGTGGAAAATTCCCTCCAAGATGTTCAAAAATCATACTTTCTAACTGTTCAGCAGCTTTAGATTGCTCCTTTTCAAACAAATCAGAATAAACTGTCTCGTAACTTTTGTGTGGTGTTCTATTTCCATTGTATTTTTTATACAAGTAGTTTGATAATTCTCCATAAGATTTGTAAGCATTGGGAAATGATTCTTCTGTAGCATTCAAATACTCTTTGGCTGAGACATTGTTAAACATATCATAGGCCATAGGCATTTTGATTTTTTCATTTGCATGATATTGTACTGTTTCTGAAACTGCTCTCGATAAACCAGCACCAGCAAAAAGCGTTGTTGTCATGTACTCACCTCATATTTTTTCAAGTATATCTTGCGTTTTCCTGAGCCTATTAACTTGCAAAAGAGACAATAGTCTGCTCTTGAATATTTTCTATCGTTATTGTCTTTATTGATTAGGCATAACGCCATGCTCACTTGTTGGCGGGATTGAACGCATAGAACATCAAAATTTATCCAAAACTTTTATAAGGGTACAATTTTTTAGATTTCATCATCAGCCCGCCAATCAAGTGAAGCAATATGTTAGCCCTTTTTACTTATTCCCATCAATTTGTCAGTATTTAATAGATATCCAATGTGGAATAGCTCTCGAGCTAAAGTTAGCTTCCATGAACCATTTACATCATAGGGTATAAACAGTACTCCACTGTAATCAGATGGTATTTCTGTTCCACTTTTGTATAAACAAACAACGTTGTTTCTGCCAAGTTTTCCCATAAAAAAACCTAATTCTAAAATAACATTCTGTCTTGCCCTTCTGATCTCGGTCTTACTACTACTAACTACGTCATCAGGTGTTAGTAAAACAATAGCACCTCTGACATCTGAATACCTCTCGAACTTCTCAATTATTGTCATTCCTTTATTGGGCTGTTCGTGGAGAATCAGTGGATTGAGTGAAAGGTCTGATGTGAGTCTGGCACAAGCTTCTAATAATTCGCGATCGTGACCGTGAACTATGAAAATGTCATTGCAGTTTATCTTACCCGTTTTTCGAATGCCTTTGATATCAAGGGATCTGAATATGGCACGATATAAATCATATTGTAATATAGCTTCTAAATATTGTGTTTGTTCATATTCAACATACAGCTGTCGTGATAAATTAAATTCATTTATCAATGCTTGAACTTCATCGCTATTGGTCCTTTTTTTATACTTTTTATTTTGTGATTTGAAGTAGGAAAGAAAAATAAAATTCTCATCCTGTTCTAACTTCTCCTTTGCAGCCTCAATTTCAATTGGGAGCTTATTTTCACAGGTACCAAGTGTGTTCGCAGCTATAAGAATGAATATATCAGATGATTTTACTTGGCCATATATTTCATTCTTTTTACTTTCTTGGGAATACGTTATCGGCGGGAATGATCTCCAAGTGTATAGACCAATAGATATCTGTAAAACATCTCGCAACATTTTATTTATATTCTCTATCACCTTTGAGACGAGTAAGCTCTCTTTATCAGTATAATGAGACGTTGCCAAATAAACGCCAAGGTTTGCATTAATCATTTATTCTCCCGTTAGGAGTGATTGCGAGCGCAATGCGCGAGCGGTCACTCCTAACATATTATTAAGCTGCAAATTGCAGTATAATACTCTTATTTTGTAGTATTAT
>CAZREZ010000439.1:0-2817 GCA_964599115.1 uncultured Bacteroidales bacterium | reverse complement strand
CAAAATGATTAGATATATATCAGGATAATCTTTAGCAGCAGTTGTTTCATGTACCGTTGGATTTACCTTATAATTATTTCTTAAGGTTTCAAATTTTTTGAATTCGACTGGCAAAATGGTAATAACATTAAAAACTATCAATAGCGATATTGGCAACAATAATATTGTATTTAAATTATTTAGCGTTTTTTGTTGCCTGGTCTTTGCAATCAAATATACCAGATGAAAATAAATAAAAAATAATAACGGTATTAAATGCCAGTGTTTTAAACTACTAAATTTAGCAACACCCATGTAAAGTAATCCGTAATACCAGAAAATTAATAATAAAAGCACAGTTGCCAAACCTGCCTTAATATTGTTTTTAAGCATTATCCGCCATAAACCAAAAAGAATTGTTGAGAATACCAGGGAGAAAATTAAAGGTAGTATAGCTTGATGTAAAACAACCTCTTCAATATTGTGTGCATACAAAACTAAAACGGGATAAATTGCAAATAGCCACACGCAAAGAATAGGTGTTAAACTTTTTAATGTATTAATTTTAATAAATTTCATTTTTTAGGTTTAAACACTTGTGTTGTTTCTTAATAGATTGTAAGTTACTGCTTCCTAAAACTCTTAATCAACTAATTTAATTAACGAAACTTGAGTTATTAAATGTAATATTTTATATATTTTTTGTAGTATTTGTATGTTTCTTCAATACCTTTGTTTATGGTGTATTGGGGTTCCCAATTGGTTATTTTACGCAATTTTGAAATATCGGTTCTAACATCACCTGTTTCAATTTTCTCATAATCCTTGGGCCATGGCACATGTTCCACATTACCTTTACCAACTACGTCAACAACAGAACTGACCATTTCATGGAACTCGGTTGAGGTACCTGAGCCTATATTAATGGTTTGCCCAATAGCATCTTCTGCTTCCGCACAACGGGCAAAGGCTTCGACAATATCAGAAACATAAATATAATCACGTAGCTGATCACCTTTACCAAAAATTTCTATCGTTTTACCTTCCATTACTTGTCTAATAAACCAGCCCACTAAAGAGTATTTATTATGCTTTATTTGTTGCCTGATGCCATAAGGATTAGTAATTCGTAAAACCACATAAGGAATCCCAAAATCTTTGTAATACATCAAAAAGTATTTTTCGGATGCAAGCTTATGAATACCATATAGGCTGAGTGGATTTGTTGGTGTATTTTCTGTCATTAAATCGTTCTCGATTTTCCCAAGAACCAGCCTTGAACTAGCGAATAGCACTTTAGCATCTGGATTATATTTTCTGCAAATTTCAAGAATTCTGAGAGTCGCTTCAGTATTTATGGATAAATCTTCGTGTGGTATTGATAGACTGTCAATATAACTAACTTGTGCTGCAAAGTGAAATATAATTTCTGTCCTTTTGATTAGTTCAGTAATTATTTCTTGATTCCTGACATCATTTATAACAAGGTTAATCTTGTCTTCAATTCCATTAATATTGAAAATATTTCCTCCGTATAATGGATTCAAATTATCAATAATAGTTATATTAGCACCCATTTTAACGAGAAGGTGAGCTAAATTGCTACCTAAAAATCCCAATCCGCCTGTAATTAATATGTTCTTATCATCATAATACGATTTGTGTGAATCTTCCATGCTAAATGATTTTCAGGTTATACAATCAGCTTTAGTTATAGTTGACAACTGACAACTGCAATTATATTTCAAAAAAACAATGTTTTTTTAGTTATTTATATCATATTGAATCTATGTCAAAATATTAATAATCCTCTCAAGTAACTTTTTTATTTTCATAGCCTTTTAAAAATATTACGATCTATATTTAATTTTTTGATTAAAAGATGTTTAATATTTACCACATAATCATCAAAATTAAACTCACTAATCACCATCTCCTTTCCTTTTTTTGACGCATCTTGAAGTAAATTTCTATTATTTAATAGCTTAAGAATAAGTATTGGTATTTTTCCTCTTTCACGATAGGGGATGGTAAAATTATTACTTTTTTTAATTATTTCGATGGAACCTGAACTGCCTTCAATTCCAATAACCGGAACACCTGCTGCAAGCGCTTCTAATACAACAGTAGGAAATGGGTCTTCGCGTGAAGATAAGAAAAACAGATCGGCGATAGCATAGTAAGAAGCGACATCATCCACTAGGCTGATAAAATGAATTTTGTGCTCATAGTTACTATTAATAATATCTCTGGCTAAAAAACGAATATACATATCAGGGGAATTACTTCTTAGTTCACCTCCTAACCATACAAAATGAACATCATTCTTATCAGCTAACGATATTGTTTGGATTGCAGTCTCAATAAAAATATCAATACCCTTCCTGGGGTGTATAAAACCAACACCCAGAACAACAAATGCATCATCAGGTATATTTATTTTTTTTCTAAGTTTTTTTCGCAATTGCTTTAAGTCACTATTTAGTATTTCGTTTTTATATAGTCCTTGCGGTATAATAGATGTTTTGTTTAAATCAAAAGGATAATCCTGGATATTTTTTTCTTGCATGAATGATACGGAATAAACAATTTGATCAGTAAGATTGTACATATTTTTAAGATATTGCTTGCCAAATGCATAGGTGTAATCATGTATAAAAGTTACAATTTTAGTATTACATTTTTTTAATTCAGGTAAAATTCCTCCACAACATGCAGTTTGTATAAGTGCGAATGAGGGTACTTCTTGAGCATTAAGTAAGTACTTTGAAACTGAAATGTTTTTGCCTTGAATAATATTATCAGATATAACCCATGCTTCACCATATTTTTTAAATT
>CAZREZ010000438.1:0-2841 GCA_964599115.1 uncultured Bacteroidales bacterium | reverse complement strand
GTTCAATTAAACTTTTAAAAGCAGAGACGCAAACGCGATGAGAGAACAAAACAATTTAACCCATTTTAACTGGCTTATAATAATATAAAAATCAACACATTATGAAAACAAACAAAAATGAATTTAAAGTAAAAGGTGAAGAATTGTTAAAAAAAATCAAAGAATTAATACATGAAGGAAATGTAAGGAAGATAATTATTAAAAACGAAGAAGGTAAAACATATCTTGAAATACCTGTTACCATTGGAGTAGTTGGGGCAATAATTGCTCCTGTTTTGGCTGCTGTAGGTGCAATTGCCGCTTTTGCAGCTAATTTTAAAATTGAGGTTGTTAAACGGGAAGATTAATAATTATATTTATTGACAGTTTGATATTATTTTTTCCAGATTTTCCATGATTTTTCTGCTTGTAAATGTAGCATGTTTAAGCCGTTGATAGTTTTTGCTCCTTGTTCTTTACCTAATTTCAGGAACATTGTTTCGGAAGGATTATATATCAAATCAAATAAAATATGGTTAGGTGTTAACCAACTGTATTGAATATCAGGATATTCATCTGTGTTTGGATACATCCCGAGAGGTGTTGTGTTAATTATCAGTTTATGTTCTGCAATTATTGAACTGCTAACTCCTTTATAATCTAACTGATGAATTTTTAAAGGTTCCCTTGAAACTACAATAAAACTTATTCCAAGTTTTTTTAGTACAAATTTTATTGCATTTGAAGCACCTCCCGAACCTAATATCAATGCTTTATTGATTTTGTGATTTAAAAACGGCTTGAGCGATTTTTCAAATCCATAAGCATCGGTATTAAATCCTGTTAGTTTGAGTCCGTTAGAATTTGGTTTGATTTTAATTGTATTAACTGCTCCGATTAATTTTGCTTCCCTGTCAATTTCATCAATATATTTAATTATGGATTCTTTATAAGGAATTGTAACGTTTAATCCTGCCAAATTGGGGTTATTCCTTAACAGATCAGGAAATTGATCAATATTATTTAACGGAAATAAATGATATTCGGCATCGGTTATTTTATCACGTTTAAACTTATTATCAAAGTAATGCTTTGATAATGAGTGGGTGAGGGGATAGCCAACTAAGCCAAATGTTCTCATGCTTTAAAATTTAGCTGATATTTTTCGTAATATTGATTATAAAATTAATATATAAAATCAAAAAAGCAATTATTTTTTTGTTTCTGCAGATTTTTCTATTACCCAAATACTAAGTATGCCAAGAATAATAAATCCGATTGCAATAAAAAACTGTGAGTTAAGAGCCTCAGGCAGAATTCTTTCGTAACTTATCACAATTGGTTCTCCTTTTTTCAAAATTTGATTTCCGAGTTCATCTAACAAAAATATATTTTTTTGCCATGGCCATAATATACTTACCGATCCTAAAATAAAACCTGTAAGTAATGAGATGGTTTCATTTCTGTATTTTTTAAAAACCCATGATAAAATATGTGAAAAAGCTAATAATCCTCCAACAGCACCAATTAACACGGGAGTCAGGATTTTTATATCAACATTATTAATTGCATCAATAGCTACAAGCTTATAATTTCCCATAATGAACAAAATAAACGACCCTGACAAGCCCGGTAATATCATGCTGCAAATAGCTGCAACTCCGCAAACTATAAGGTAAAAGAAATTTTTATTTTCTATAGCAGGATTAAGTAACGAAATAATAATTGCAATGGCTGTTCCGATAATAAATGTAATTATTACACTAACTGTCCATTTGCTGACTGTTTTTCCGACAAAATAAACCGAAGCCAAAACCAGTCCGAAAAAATAAGACCAGATGTAAACAGGGTAATTTTCAAAAAGGAAATCAAAAAGTCTGGCTAAAGTAACAATGGCTACAACAATTCCTGCAATAATTGCAATTAAAAAATACAGGTCAGTATATTTAACAAATTCTTTAAATTTACCTGTGAAAAGAAGTTTAATTGATTTAAAATTAAAAGACTTTATAGAATTGATAAGCCTCTCAAAAATACCTGTTATTAATGCAATTGTACCACCTGATACTCCGGGAATAACATTTGCTGCTCCCATTCCCAAACCTTTGAAAAAAAGAATAATATATTTAATCATAGAGAATATCCTTAATAATAGTTTTGGTTTTGAAGCTGGCAAATTTAATGAAAAATTAGAAAGATGTTACAAACCTTGTATGGAAATTTTATTTGCTTCCTAAAAAAACTTTAGGATTATTAATTGCTATTGAGGTAAAATATTCTTCGCCAATATATGCACGTAAATCAAGACCAAATCTTCGTTCATCGGATTCGGTTTTAACCATATAATAATCAGATCCGAATAAGATTTTATTTCTTAGTTTTTCATCGCTTAATAATACCTTCAGCAATGAAAAGAGTTTTTTGTTATTTAAAGTAAAAGATATATCCGTATAAAAGTTTTCATACTCAGTTATCATATTCCTGATTATCGAAAACCAATTATTTTTTTTATCAGGATGGTGAATAAACATCTCCCAGAAATATTCCGAACCAAAATGAGCAAAACAGATTCTAAGCTTTTTGAAGTCATTAATAACGTATTTATAATTTGTGGGATGAGTAAAATAAGAACATAATTCTTTCCGGCTTTTTCTTTTTGTGTCTAAAGGTGTTTTTGATTTTGATAACAGACTGAGCAGCTTTTTCTTTTTACCTTTAAAATGAACAGGATTATATGGACTGCAGTGAGTTATAACAGGCAGATTATTTTCCTGGCAATATTCGTAAATAGGATATAATTTTTCATCCAATTAACTACGATTGTTCAGTACGAATAGAGTAATACTTTTCCCGAATCACATC
>CAZREZ010000437.1:0-2841 GCA_964599115.1 uncultured Bacteroidales bacterium | reverse complement strand
CAAAGCCCTATTGACAAAGCCAAACTAAAAAGTAATAATTTTTTCATGATTGTAAGTTTTTTATTAAACAATAAAATTAATAATATTTGCTGATATCAATTGTATATAATCAGTTTGTCTTTAATACCACACAACATCTATTTTAGTGATACAAAAATAACATTTTTTTTAAGTTTTACAAAATTACTAAATAAAAACTTGTTATATAAACTTACCAAATGTATTATTATATAAAAATAAATACAAATATTAATCAGGTAACGGTATTGTTTAATCAGGTAACGGTTAAATAAAAAAAGCTCCCGATTTGGGAGCTTTTTTAATATATTATGTAAGTAAGGATTAGTTATTGTCTGTCCATAAAGTCAATTATGTTGATAAAATCTTAAATTGTTAGAACGTTACTTTATAGACCGACTCTAGTTAACAATCATTTTCTTTGTAACTGAGTTTTCGCCTGCAAACACTGTGTAGAAATAAACACCTGAACTTAAATTGCTTGCGTTAATGGTTAGGGTATGAGAACCGGCGCCAACTTTTCCATTATTTATTTCAAAAACTTTTTGTCCGGTTAAGTTAAAAACTTCCAGGCCTAAATCTGTAGCTTTTTCAAGTTTAACAGTTATAACTGAAGTACTGCTAAACGGATTCGGATAGTTTTGAGAAACAAAAGTAAGGTTGTTTTCAAAAGGTTCAATACCTACAGGGAAATCCGGATTTGGTACATCCCAAATAAAATCAGCTTCAGTATAAGAAAAGTTCTGTATATACATAAACTGAACAGGATCTGCCACATTCAACGGATCCATATCTTCATAAACTATAGGAATAGTATAAACAGCATCATCTTCAAGGGCATATTGTGAAGTAGCCTGGAAATATGCCTGCCACATTCCTGTTGAGAAAATAGTAACATTATTTGGTAAATCAGCACCTACATCATCACCTGTTAAGCAATTTGATATAAGGTCAAATCCACGTGCATAAATATCCGGCTGGTTGTTATCTGTGACACCTTCCAAATCTGTATCAAGCCATGTAACGAACAATTTTGTATGATCCCATGTAGTTGCAACCTGGACTCTGTTGTATTCATCAAAGTCGTCCGGTTCAAAATTACCTTGATAGGTTTTTAAAGTGCCAAGGTGCTGTGCATACCAGGTATCATCACCATAAACTGTATAGATATCAAATACTGCAAATGTTTCAGGTTCAACGATAATATAACCGGGATCATCAGCACAAAGAAAGACTGTACAAAGAAGGTGAGGATTGCCAAATGCATCTACGGCAATATCACTGTTAAACCAGGGAGTACTGTACAGTAGTTCATCACGATCCCACTGACCTGCACCAAAAAGTTCATCCAGCATTTCATCAGAAAGCCAGTTTTTTATACCATCCAATCCATATTCTCCGCATATTTCAACACTTATTAATTCATCATCCCATGTCAGACCTCCATCTGTGGTTTTAAGTAATAACGGATAACTCCAATCATCAAGGTATGGTATTGATCCGTCAAAATTATTCCAGAATATATAACCAATCTGACCATCAGGAGAAAAGGCCATTTTAAGATACCTGGCATAATCACAATCTGCAGATACAAGAAATCTTTCATAGTCATAATCTCCTTCAACCGGATCAAAAATACCATGCATAAAAATGATATCACCAAGATATTCAGTATATGAATCAAGAAGTGATGCATCAGCCATCCATGCATCTCCTTGTTGTGTAATTGTAAAAGCAGTCGGAATTCCTTGGTAGAATCCATTATCAAGGTCAGATGTCAGGTAATGGACAATAGTATCTAATGGATCGCCAAGTGATGCTGTACCATAAGTATATGAACCCCAATCAACGCCATTAGAACCATCAAGTGATGCAGCAAAGTATGCGGCATAAGCATTATTCGGATCAGTATTTCCCTGTGGATTGTAAATAGCACCCTGGGGATACCTTGCTCTATATTCCTCAATAGTAACATTGTACATTTCACGGTTAATTTCCCAATTCTGTCCACCATCAAAAGAAACATCAATGGCAAGGTTGCCCGAATTTGGAGAAACAGTCATCCTGTGTGTATTTATTACGGTATTCAGGTTTTGATCTGCCCATACAAAAGTGGCAGCACCATTATTATAACCATATCCATAAGCATTAGCTGCATTACCAATAGGTATTATAGTAACAACATCAGTTCCTTTCAGATAGCTGTCTGTTACAGGATCATTGATTGATGAGGTAATAACCGGCGCTTTAACAGCAACATGTTCAGCTTTTGTCATTATTTTCACATCAGGAATCTTAGCAACCTTAACAACAGGTTGCACTTTATAATTTACCTGTGCATAGGTAAATAAACCAATTGCAATTGCAAATAAAAGAAGTAATGTTTTTTTCATAATAATAAATTTTAGTTAAAAAATAAAGTTAAAAATATTTGTTGATATAAATTGTATATAATCAGTTTGTCTTTAATACCACACAACATCTATTTTAGTGATACAAAAATAACATTTTTTTTAAGTTTTACAAAATTACTAAATAAAAACTTGTTATATAAACTTACCAAATGTATTATTATATAAAAATAAATACAAATATTAATCAGGTAACGGTATTGTTTAATCAGGTAACGGTTAAATAAAAAAAGCTCCCGATTTGGGAGCTTTTTTAATATATTATGTAAGTAAGGATTAGTTATTGTCTGTCCATAAAGTCAATTATGTTGATAAAATCTTAAATTGTTAGAAAGTTACTTTATAGACCAACTCTAGTTAACAATCATTTTCTTTGTAACTGAGTTTTCACCTGCAAATACTGTGTAGAAAT
>CAZREZ010000436.1:0-2850 GCA_964599115.1 uncultured Bacteroidales bacterium | reverse complement strand
ATCATGGTTCGGTTAAAGTTAATAATCCTGTAAAAGTTGTGGGAGATAAAAATACCAATACAAATCTTAGATATAAGTTCGGGAGAAATTTGAAATATAACAAAAAAGATGTTTTTGATATACAAAATCCCGAAACAATATTTTTACCAAAAGCTAATGTTAGTACATCATATATTTTTAGCAAGAAAAATGATTTTTTTGTTTATCCTAATAATTACAATTATTATGTAAATTATTATCGCAATACCTTTCAACACGGAGGAATTTCCATTGAAGAAATGCTTATTCCGATTATTTACTTAAAAGCCAAATAAAATATTTAATGGCAGAAAAAATTATTTGTAAATCTGTAGATCATCTGGATAAGATCGCAATGAAATTAGTAAACACTTATCCTGATATAAGAATCTTTGCTATTTACGGTAAAATGGGTTCCGGTAAAACTACCTTTATTAAATCGCTTTGTAAAATTTCAGGTGTTACTGAAATTGTTAATAGCCCTACTTTTTCAATAATAAATGAATATAAAACCGATAGGGATGACAGTATTTTTCATTTTGATTTTTACAGAATAAAGAAACAAGAGGAAGTTCTGGATATTGGTTATGAAGATTACTTTTTTAGTGGTTCGTATTGTTTTATTGAATGGCCCGGGAAAGTAGAAAATCTTTTACCGGAAAATACAGTAAGAGTTATAATTGAACAAAGCAGTAAAAAAAATGAGAGAGTGTTTATCTTTTAACTTATATTATTCATACCTTTTTATAAAGCACTCAGTCCTCAGTCATCAGTCTTCAGTCCTCAGTCTATTAATCCGTAACATTTCTACAAAATACGTAGTATATGAATTTATATTATTTATTATCAGTATATTACGAAATGATTTTCGAAATGATGCTATGGGGTAAATACGTAGTAGGTTTTTAAAAAAATAAATTTTTAATTATTTG
Organism: uncultured Bacteroidales bacterium; assembly: GCA_964599115.1. Lineage (GTDB taxonomy): Bacteria > Bacteroidota > Bacteroidia > Bacteroidales > JADFUO01 > JADFUO01. The sequence continues at coordinate 1,900 of CAZREZ010000436.1, read as the reverse complement.
ATATTCAGTCAATTAGTTTAAGTATTACGTAAAACATAGAAATGTTACGGATTAATCGCCGACTGCCGACTGCCGACTACTTATTTTATTTTCCTGGTGTTTTTTTACTGTCAGCAACTATATGCTTTTTACCAGGACTTGCAGTTGCTTTTATTCCGCTAAAAACAGTTTTCCAGATGTAGTTAAATATCCCTTTGTTTTTATCTCTTTCAAAATACATTTCAGCAATACGGGGGGGCTTATCAACAATTGGATTACTTTTCTTAATAATTCTATTAGCCACAAAAGAAATGAACTTTTTCTCTTTAACTTCTTCTCCATCAGTGCTTTTTAAAATATCTATATCCAGATCATCATATAAAAATTCCATCCTGCCTTTTGCGTAATTAGTGTTTGCATTTGCCGAAAAATTCATACTCTTAACATTTCCTTTGTTAATTTTTACAGAAGCATTTGGTATTGAAAATGAATTTAGTTTTTCCATTTTCATATACCCTAATGAACCGGAAAATGAAAAAGTATCAATTTTTCCTGTCAAAGGCATGAAAATTTTTGCTTTTAAAAGCCCTTTATTCATCAACATGCTGGTTGAATAAATTTTCATTGATTTGTTTTTCTTTAGTTTTTCGGGGTTGTTTGTAATATTTTTAACTAAAACATTCATTTTATCAAAAAATACCATTCCGGGTTTATCTGCTTTTTCAACCCTCTCTTCATAAGTTACTTTTGCATTTGTAATATATATGGAATCAATATATACAGGAAACTCAATATTATGAATTGACTCATTGTACAATTTCGGAAAGTGATTGAAATTAAATGGAAGACGTTTATCCCTGTATATATTTGCTTTCAACCCACTAATATCTATAAATTTTAAATTAAATTTTTTATTAAAAATAAGTTCGTCAAAATCAAGATTTTTAAATTTAATGTTTTTTATTGTAAGCTCTGTATAGTCGGATTGATATTCTGTTTTTTGTCCGAAAGTAACTCTGTCATATAAAGGGATTAATTTAAAAGACTTTATAAATAAGTTTGATTTTGAGTAGCAAAGACCGGCTTTGTCAAAATGAATTTTGTATAAATTTCCCGGAAGAATATAATTTTGATCCTTAATATTGATTGTAAAATCTTCGGCACTGATAATTCGCTTTTCCTTTCCTGAATTATCAGGATCAATAATAAGATCACTAAGTATCAATGAAAAACTTGCAATACTAATAGTTGGTGTTTTGCTATTTAAATCAAATACTTCAACCGAACATTTGTTAATATCAAATTTATCAATGATTATTGATTGTAATGGTTTGATGTTTATAGAATCAAGATTTAATTTTTTTGATGCTTTTTTGTGCGTATTTGATTTAGGTAAACTTTTTAAATTAAATACCTTAATATCAGGTTTTTTAATTATAAATTTATTAATATCAATAATTTTATTTTTATAGGCTTTTAAAATTTTAATTCCTGATAATTTGATATATGGTATTTGTGCTTTAAAAAGATTTGAATACTTTTTGCCTGTATTTTTAGTGTTGTTTAAAATTAAACTGTCGGGAGCTATATTCAGGTTTTTAATTTTTACACTTCTGTTAAAAATATTAACACTGATCTTGTCAAATGTTATTGAATATAGTTCAACCGGATGTTCGGTTAGATAAATATTAACTTTATTTTCAATAAATTTTCCGGCAAAAATATTAATGATTATTGTAATAATTATCAGAAACAGTATTATTGAACCTGTTATCAATACTAATATTTTGCATAATTTATTTTTTTTTATCTTATTGATAAATATTTTTAGATTTATACTGAAATTTGTTTTATAATTCATCAGGATTATATTTTATAATTTTTGATAAAGATAAAATTATTTTATTAATTTAGTGTGATT
>CAZREZ010000435.1:0-2870 GCA_964599115.1 uncultured Bacteroidales bacterium | reverse complement strand
CGCTCAGGTTGACGATTGTTACAAATTACGATTTTCACTGTAGAAATAGCTCCTTTCCTAATAAAATATTTTTATACATCAAATTTAATAGGGCAAGCGTCGCGTTTCACAGGGCAAGTATTTTCCAGTTTCCAATTTCCAATTCAGCCATTCAGCCAATCAATCATTCAATCAATCAATCATTCAGCCATTCATTTAATTTCAATTTCTAATTACCGGCTACTAATTACTGAAGACTACCACTGCCACTTTTATTTTTATACTTTTGCCTTTTTACTTTTATCTTTATACTTTTGTCTTTTATCTTATCAACATCCTTCAGGTACATCATGATAAAAAAAATTCTATTTTTATTATTTCCTCTGACTCTTTTATCCTTAAACGGACTTACGCAAAATACTGTGGTTTTTGAACAAACAAAAACTGAAAATTTTAAAATTATTGGTCATCGGCATCCTGATGAAAACCAGATAAATGCTAATTATATTATTCAGGAAATTGCTTTGGGTAATTCAAAAAAAGCTTCTCAGATTTCTTTAAAACTCGTATTTATACTTGATGCTATAATATTTAAATCCGGAGCAAATAAATTTATGGCAAGGATTGAAATCAAAAATATTGCTTGCAGTGGTGATGTGTTTTACAAAAGTTTTGATATTTCGGATGTTCTGATACCTTCTGAATTGGATTTTTGTTTAAATATCTATAATCAAAATTATGAGAAATTTAAAACAGTAGATTTTAATAATGTTAAACTGAACAGCGATTATTCTGTTACTGCCGAATACGAATTTGATGTCTATACCACAATTGATAGAATGTTTTTAACTGTTGATGATAAAAAATTTTATTATGATTATGAGGATAAAGAACGATTTCATAAAAGATTGTCATATATAAATACTTATTATTCTTCTGAAGTGATATTTGATTCGGTGAAAAATTTAATTCGGGAAATTGAAAAAAATAACCTCCCGGATTATTTTGTAAAATTTTCGGAAGTAAAAAGAGTTTATAAGTATTTCGAAAATAAGAATTTTGAAGAAAATCTTAAGTTAAAATATTACGATCCGGCAGGGTATCTAAATAACATCCATTCGCTTTCGCTGCAGCTTACAAGGTTGCAAACAGTTTTTAATCAGCGTATTGCCGAAAATAAGCATTTTTATTCCTTAACTATGATTAAAACCACTGCTAAAGAATATATTGACTTATTATCCACTTTTCTTGACTGGTCGTTAAATAACGGGGATCATTCACATAATTATGCAATTGATCAGTTATCATATATTAAGTATAAAAATGCTGATATTATCTATGCTGCAGGAATAATTAAAAAGTTAATACCAGGAAAATTTCAAAATATAAACTTTAATTACCTGATTCTTAATATTTCAAAAACTTTATTTGAAAGTTTTATAAATAAAGCCGATAACTTTATCAAATATGAAAAATACAATGAAGCATTAATTGTTTTACAAAATGCAGAGAATTTTTTGCAAAAAATCCCTCTTATTAGTAAAGCAAAATTAATTACCAAAGATATCTCACGTGCCAAATTCGGTATTTATTATTCTTATTTAAAAGTGGCAGGAAAGGCAATTGATGCAGGTAATTTATCACTTGCCGAAGGTTATATCTTGAAAGCAAAGGTTTTTCAGGCAGAAAACAGCAGATATATTATTACGAATATTTCTATTGATAAAATTTACAGCAACTTAATTGATGCTTATACACACAGGGGAATTAAATTTAATGACTCAACTGATTATAATATTGCTTTGAAATATCTGAATAAAGCCCTTGAATTATGTAATTCGGATGCGAGGGTTCAATGTACCGATAAACTGATACAAGCATTATATGAAGCTAAAAATGGTTTTTACAGTGAAATACTGGAAAGGGCTAACAGTTTTTTAAATCTTGGAGACATTATTACAGCCCGGAAATTAATTGAAAAGGCTAATAAATTTCGTGCGGAAAATTCAATATATTTTAAAAATAACTTTACAAGTAAAATTAATGATAAGGATAATTTTTCGCAATATATGAGCTTTAGAGAAGAGGGCAACCAATTAATAAATCAAAAAAAATATAAAGAAGCATTAGATAAATTTGAAGCAGTAAAAACAAATAAAAGAGAAATTAAAGGTGAAGAAAAAGAATTAGATTCATTGATAAAATATACTGCAGGATTATTGATTTTTAAAGATTTAGCTGATGCAACAATAAATATTATTGAAAATAATTTAACAGATGCAAGATTAATTTATAACGAAATTGTAGGATATCAGGTAAAATACGGATTTGAAAAAAATATAAAGATAAATAATGGTTTGCAAAAATTAGATGATGATATTTTTGAAATGGAATGCCGGAATTACAACAATGAATATGAGCTTTGTATTCTTAAAGGCGTTCAAAGTGTTAATAATCTTAATTATATTAAAGCTGAAGAATTTTTTGATGCTGCGGCTGAAGTTTCTGAAGAAAATCCCAATTGTAATATTGCAGATTCTGTTGCATATATAGCTAATATTAAGTACTTTCCTGCTGTAACTTATCAGAATATTTTATCTGAAATAAATGAAAATTTGTATAATGAAGGCTTTAAAGATGTTATAGAAAAATATTTTATTCTTGAAAAATATTATCATGACTTTCAGATCAGGAGTTTTGGGATTGAACATATTTCTCTTTTGGAATTTGTGAATTTTCAAAATAATCCATTATTAACTCTTTATTGTTTTGACTATTTTGCAGAAATTAAGAAATATGAAAAAGCTTTAGATTTTCTTGATATATTGTATGAACAAGGATATTCTTCAAAAAAAATTAAAAATAAACAAAAAATATTAGGAGAGAAATTA
>CAZREZ010000434.1:0-2872 GCA_964599115.1 uncultured Bacteroidales bacterium | reverse complement strand
AAATTTATATTATGCACAATTTGGGAAAAGCCATTTCACTTGCAAATAATGAGAAATTGATTAATTTAAATGACATTCTTTCTAATAATGTTCAATAGCTAAAATTAGTGCGGGATTAATTGCACTTCAATTCCATTTTGCAATTTAGTTTATTTTAAGAATTCTGCCTATTCAGTTTGCTCTTCAACCCGCTATTGGTTATATTTTTTTGTTACAGGCTGGCGTTATCACTTTCTGTTAAAAATTACTTCCTCTAATTCCTCATATATTTTCATGTCAGCTGATATTATTTTTGATAATTCTAGTTTAAATTTTTCTTGGTTAATACTAGTCGTTATACCACAATAGTTTTTAATTCTCCCTGTTTCGTCTTTCAAATTTTGATTAACAATATCCGTTACAAATTTATCATATTCAGTTTCATCGAATACTAGTTTATTTAGTTCACAGTATTTTTGTAAAACTTCTTTGTCGAATAAATAGTTTTCAATTTCCCATCGTTTTAATATCCTGTGATTTTGAGGATTTGTTTTCAGATATACTTGTCTATCATTTTCTGTATTAGGCTTCCCAGATGAAACATCCCTATCTTTTAATACAAGAATCTCAATATCTGAAAAAACCTTTGATAAAATTGCTAAAGCAATCTCGCTTCGCTGATCTAACTCTGTATTTCCACCGCTTGAGACAAATAGTGTATCATGGTATTTCTCCGAGTAAATATTATTGAACACTTTAGCATCAAATCCTTTTTCAATTGCATGGTTTCCTGGTTTATCTTTACCTTCACAATAAATAATTCTTTTTGGACTTATTAATCCTGTTAAATCATCCAATGCAGTTGAAAAAACATCTTTCCAATTTGCTCGTGTTTTTGACATTGGTCTCAATGTATAAACTGTTGAAGCCCAATTTTGCCCTTGTTTAAATTGAATAATCTGACAATCCTCTTTTAAATCATCTTGTAAAGCTCGAATTAGTCCAATGCTATGAGTAGCAATCCATATTTGGCAGTTTTGAGGAACAAGTTTATTGATTTCAATCAATAATTTTTTCTGTATTGCAGTATGAATATGAAGGTCTGGTTCGTCAATCAGATAAATACTGTCATTATATTCTTCTTGTCTTAAATAAATATCAAGTAAAATGTCTACAACTTCCTTTTCTCCAGATGACAAAACATTAAAATCAAATCTTATAGGATGGTCAGACTTTATAAAATATATTGTTCCCTGATTTGCTTCAATATTTCCTAAACTTTCTATTTGCAAGTCCAAACAGTTTTGTAATGCTTGATTTAAATCTCCGATAATTTTAGCTTTAGCTTCAGTAGGTTTACAATCTGTTTCATGTAAATAATTATTATATTTTACTTGCAAACGACGATAATTTTCCTCCATTTTATCATCTATATCAATTGTAGCAGTCGCTCCATAACTATTTAATTTTAAATCTTGAAGTGCTTGAGAACGCGTAACTTTTAAATTACTATTATAACGATACGGGCTTCTAAATGAAAACATCGTATTCCCTATTCCATTTTGTTGTCTTTGCTGTTTCTCTGTTTGAAAATCACCTTTTTCAAACTCAATAAATACATTTTGATAATCATAGTTTGGAGATTGAGTCATTGAATGATAAGTATGGTCTTTTTGTCCTTTATTTCCAATTGCTCCATATGCATTATTATGAAATAGCATACCATCAAGTACACTACTTTTCCCACAACCATTTGGACCAATTAAGGCAATAATTCTTTTTGGTTCATCGCCTAAATCAATGGTTAAATCATGAAATCTTTTGTAACCATTTTTCAATTGAAGTTTTTTTATTTTCATAATTGGTCAATTCATGTAGTATGTGTCACTCACGCTTGCCTGTAACGGTCGGCCTGCAGCCGCTGGGCAGGGATTGCTTGGGAAAATATTTGTATTCGTTTCTTCATTTTTTTCTTCTCTTCCGCCGGCTTTGAATCACATAACCTGGCTGGCGGCTGCAGGCTTGTTGTGCGTAGTATCAATTACCGTACTTCCTTACGATTATTGCTTCAATCTTGCTCACTTTTCCCAATAAATCATAATGCTTCCTATTCGAGGAAAACAATACCAAAACTCATTTATTTGGATATCATTCTGTGGATTACCAGTATCATGGATAAATAATTTATTATCGGCAAAGTAAATAACAATTGAATGCATAGAATACCTGTCAAATGCATGGTTATAAATATTTCCGTCAAATCCATTGATAAATATACTCATTAATGAATTTTTGCCTGTGTCTAATAAAAAATCATTTATGTGGATTCCGTCAAATTTACCGCCTTTAATTATGCCAGTCTGTTTATCTATATCAATTTGCTCAGCATAATATTTCGTTCGAGCATCAACGAATGCAGGGTGAGCGGAAGTAGCATAGAGATCAAATAAAATATTGTAGCCACTCTTGTTAGTACAATGTCCTAAATAATTAATGTGAGCTGATTGGTATAGTCCAAAATTAGGCCATTGAAATTGAATATTATGAGCCTTAAAATCAAAATTAAACTCATTAAAATAATCTTCAAAATATGATTCAATCGGCGTATCTGTAAAATAATTTCCGACAACTGAAAAACTTGATAAGAGACAAGTCTGATAAATCTGTTGATGACTTGTGTCAATTTTACTTTTATTTGCGGCCATAATTTAAAGTTTAATGTTGAGATATTTTAAAATTCATTGATGATGCGAATAAAGTGCTTTTAACATTTTTTCGGGAAGTAACATTCCTATTGATATTACGCAGTAGAGTAGAGCCTGATAGCCTACACTAAAATTTTTACCCAAAGATAATAAAATTAGTGTAAACTATCAGTGCCCCCTTCATCAAA
>CAZREZ010000433.1:0-2890 GCA_964599115.1 uncultured Bacteroidales bacterium | reverse complement strand
ACAAATATTATATCGGGAAAAACTTTCAAAATTGCAATATTTTCATCTTTTATGCTTTTAAGTTCAACCAAAGTTTTTTCCAGTAAATTTTTTTGCTCTGTAATTTCAGCATTTTTCTTAAAAAATTCTTTATTAGCTTTCTTTTTAATTGAAAAATTATTATATAAAAGAAAAATTAAAATCAATGCCAGTATTACAATAATTAATATTATGTATTTTTGATAATTGATTTTTAATTTGTGAAATTCAACATTTTTACGCAAAAATTCATTTTCATTTTCTTTTTTTTGAGTATCATATTTTACCTGCAAATCAGTTATCATTTTATTAGTATTCTTATTAAAAATTGAATCTTTAATAACCGAATATTTTTTATAATAAATATATGCTTTTTCAAATTCACCCAAAGCAGCATATGTTTCTAAAAGATTTTCCAAAACACGTTTCTGGATACCAATTAATTTTTCTTTTTGAGAAATTTCCAGGCTTCTTTTTAGTAATTCTATGGCTAATAAATAATTGCCCGACTGCGTATACAAATTACCAATGTTATCAAGGGATGATGCTATTCCAAATTTATCATTTATTTCTTCCCTGATTTTTAATGATTTTTGATAATAATCCAATGCTTTTTTAAAGTTATCTTGTTCTTTATAAATAAGCCCAATATTATTATATGTATTAGCAATTCCTTTTTTATCATCCAAGCGGATCTTAATTTCAAGAGATTTATTATAATATTCAAGAGCAAGTTCTTTATTATTTAGATTATCAAAAACAATTCCTAAATTATTGTAAGCAGTTGCAATACCGTCTTTATCATTAATTTTCCGGTAAATATCAAGTGCTTCCTGTGTTAGTTCAAATGATTCTGTATAATTTCCAAGATTTTTGTAAATAGCTCCAATATTGATCAGTGATTTCGCTGTTCCAATAGTGTCATTTATTTCTTTTTTAATCTCAAGAGAATTCTGCAAATATTTAATCGCTTCTTCATAATTTCCCAAAGTCTGATAAACCACACCTAAATTATTTAATGACTTTACAATTAGTTGCTTATCACCTATTTTTTCTTTCAGATTTAAAGATTTTTCAAAATATTCCAAAGCATTTGTATAATCACTTAAGCTATAATAGCTTATTCCCATATTATTTAAAATATCGGACTCACCTTTTAAATCGCCGATTTTGTGAAGAATCTCCAGCGCTTGTTTATCATATTCAATTGATTTTTTTAGAGATATACTTTGGTATTCATACGATAAGTAATTAAGGACTTTGACTTTTTCTTTTCCTTTAACTTTTTCCAAAAGGTTATTAAGACTGTCAATTTTTGCAGTATGATGCCCGAATAAATTATTTAGTAAAATTGATAATATAAAAACAGAAAATAATATTTTTTTTCTCATATTAAATAAATAATAAGATAGAATAAAATGTTTTTTTTACCCATGCTTCCTATGAACTATTACTTTCCAGTTTAGTAAAACTATATTAAAAACTTTCAGATTGTAAAGATAATAAATTTAAAATTATAAAATTGTTAAATTTGCTTGTTTTACTTTGCAGCCCGAAAAATAAAATGTTTTTTTTAATATTCATAATAACGAGCATGAAAAATATAAAAAAATCATTATCCCATATTTCTTTATTTATTCTCGTTGTTGTATTAATGAGTATTTCAAATCCTGTCGCGGCTCAATCCAAAAATAAATTACGTACGTCAAATTTAATTCTTGAAACCAAATTGCATTATGGTTTTACTATAAGCCATCATCTTGAAATGCAACTATTTAACAGTCATTTTCCGGCATTCGAAATAAGTATTTCAAAAAAAACATACGGAAAAACAAGATGGGAATATATGTATAATTACCCTATTATCGGAATTTCGCTTTGGTATTCAAGTCTCGGTAATTCCCCCTATTTAGGTTCGGGCACTGCAATTTATCCGTTTATTGATTTTCCTCTTATTAACAAAAAGAAAACCATACTGTATTTCCATCTTGGAGTTGGTTTGGGATATTTAAGTAAAAAATTTGATCATCTTGAAAATTATAAAAATATAGCAATAGGCTCACATCTTAATGCAGCTGTAAGTTTAATGTTTGAAGCTAAGCACAGGCTTGACGAACGTCTTTTGCTTTCAGGAGGAATAGGTCTGACTCATTTTTCAAACGGCTCAATTAAAACACCGAATTTCGGCATAAATATTCCATCAATAAACATTGGAATTGCATACAGGTTGAATAAGGAAAATCCGTATACTAAAAGTAAATTGTTACCGGAATTATATCCATTTGAATTTGACGGTAAACAGTCAATTGATATTTATGTAACTGCCGGCGCCGGAATAAAAGATATGCAATCGGATTTTGGCAGCAGATATTATGTTTATACGGCATTTGCAAATGTTTTTAAAAGAATTAGTTTTAAAAGTAAATTAGGCTTGGGCTTTGATTTATCTTACGATGGTTCGGATATTATTTTGCTTGAAAGAAATGATATTGAAATTCCGCATTTTTATTCCATTGTTAAACCTGGAATTAACGTTGCTTATGAGCTTGAAATGTCAAAAGTATCACTGGTATTTAATTTGGGAATGTATCTTTGCGGAATGGAAAAAAGCGATGGCAGTGTTTATGAAAAACTTGCTTTCAGATATATGATATCCGACCGCATATTTACAAATATAACTTTAAAAGCACACTCGGGAAGAGCAGATTATATTGCTTTGGGAATTGGTTATAAATTTAACTTAATATACTATTAATTATTTTATATGAAACAGAAAATCAAAACAATAATTTCAATATTTATATTACTTTTAATATTTTCGTGTGAAAAATATAATTTAGGAGATTGTTTTAAAAATACTGGCAAAATCGTT
>CAZREZ010000432.1:0-2893 GCA_964599115.1 uncultured Bacteroidales bacterium | reverse complement strand
AAATTTATATTAGAAAAAGTTTTTAAAATTAAATAAAATTATTTAAATATTAAAATGTTATGGTTTTTTTATTAATTTTATTCTCTAAAAATTTATATTATGGATGAGGATATAAAATCATTTAAGCAAAATCTCGATCAACTGATAAAACTTTTTAAAAAGCTTAAAGACAGGACATCAGTTAATGATATTCCTGGAATAGATAAAATGATGTATCAAAATTTTGATATGTTTTTGAACAATTATGAGATGATGAAAGACAGGCTTTCTGACGAATTGTTAAGCCAATTTGGCGAACCCATACGTGTTATTATTGCTGACCTTGTTAAAAGACTGAAAGAAGAACTTGGTGAAGTTGAACACATTGAAGAAAAGCAGGAAATAATAAACGACATTGGAAAAATTGATAAGTTACTTAAGAATCCTAAACTTTCGGAAGAAGAAATAAATCGCTTATTAGATGAAAGAAAGGTCATTTCAAAATCAAAGAGCCAAGAAACGAATAATAATTAATAAGATAGCTAAAAAATTTTTAATATTGCTTTATCATTAATATTCAAAAATAACAGAATAAATTAAATCGTATATTTGCCAAATAAAACACAAATCAGCTTAACTATGAAAAAACCACTTATTCTTCTGCTGGGATTATTTATAATAACGAGCAGTTACTCGCAAGTTGTAAATGAAAGCACAAAAAGAAAATTCAGTTCAGGTATAGATATTTTTACTGATATATGGCAAAACACACCCGATAGTTTATCACTTTCTACTATCAACAGAGGTATAAATGTTTTTGGAATGTACAATTACCGGTTTGGAAGTAGTAGTTTAAGCTTTGCCTTTGGTTTAGGAATTTCTTCACACAACATGTATGGAAATTCTCTACCAGAAGAAATAGATGGTGAAACAACATTTATAAAAATAACGGATTCAATAAGTTATAAAAAAAGTAAACTTGTTATCACTTACCTTGATATTCCGATAGAGTTCAGATTGAAGACTAAAAGTAAATTCAGAGCCGCTCTAGGATTTAAAGTAGGATATTTACTAAACGTACATTCAAAATATAAAGGCGATGATTTTTTAGGTAATAATGATAAGGTAAAGCAAAAATCTACAAATGTTAAATATTTAGAATTGTTCAGGTACGGCCCTACAGTTAGAATTGGCTATCGTTGGTTTAACCTTACTGCATATTATTCATTATCATATTTATTTAAAGCAGGTAAAGGACCTGATATGTATCCGATTTCTGTGGGAATATCATTAATGCCTTTTTAATAATATCCTATTACAAGAAATAATAATAACATAAACGAAGAACCCAAAAGAAAGCCCGAATAAATCTGGGCAGGATTATGAGCGTTGAGCTTTAATCTGGCAAAGCCGGTTATACCTGAACATAATACCAGTAAAATTATCAGAAAAGGAATATCTGTCATCCATAAAAATGATAATCCCATAAAAGTGCCAAGCATCCCGCCGATACCTATCATGTGAATGCTTATTTTCCAGAAAAAATTTATTATCAATGTTATTATTATTAGAAAAGTTGTCCCTAAAATAAAGTAATAAAAAATTGGAGATATTTGTATTTGCTTTAGTAAATAAGAGGTTAAGTAAAAAAAAATTATTGTCATTAAATAGGGTAAAGTTCTTTCTTTTTTTGTTTTCATATATAATGACTTTATTATTCCTATCCTTTGAAACAATATTATCATAAAAAGAGGGAAAATAAAAGTTATCATAAAAACCATTCCTAAAATCTGCCATTTTGCAGCTTGAGGTATTATCATTGAGAAAAAAACATTCATATTAAAAATTATTAACAATGTATAAGTTGGCATTAATAAAGGGAAAAAAACTAATGAAAGTATTTTAGCAATTTTAGTCTCCATGAAAATTTGATTTTAAATTTATGGTTTGGATTAGATTTTTTAATTAAAGTTGTTTTCTAAGGCGGGCTACGGGGATATTAAGTTGTTCGCGATATTTGGCAACAGTACGGCGGGCAATATTATATCCTTTTTCTTTAAGGTTACCTGTAAGAAGATCATCGGTTAGCGGTTTATTTTTATTTTCATTATTAATACAATTCGATAATATTTTTTTAATTTCTCTTGTTGAAACTTCTTCGCCATTTTTTTTCTGCATTGATTCTGAAAAGAAAGTTTTCAATAAAAAAGTTCCAAAGGGAGTTTGTACATATTTACTGTTAGCCACCCTAGAAACTGTTGATATATCAAGGTTAACAATTTCGGCAATATCTTTCAGTATCATTGGTTTTAACCTGGTTTCGTCACCGGTAAAAAAGTACTCTTTTTGATAATCCATAATGGCTTGCATAGTGATGAAAAGTGTATTTTGTCTTTGTTTTATTGCATCAATAAACCATTTGGCAGAATCAATTTTTTGCTTTACAAATATAAAAGCATCTTTTTTTTGTTTATTTTTTTTATTTTCCGAATATGCTTCAAGCATGTTAAGGTAAGAGTGGTTCAATCGTAATTCAGGTGTGTTTTTAGTGTTCAGGGATAATTCCAAAATCCCGTCATTATTATAAATTATAAAGTCAGGTAAGATGTATTGATTTGTTTTAGAGGTTTCGCTGAGTGAATTTCCGGGTTTAGGATTAAGTTTAAGAATTTCGTTTATTGCTGCTTTTAGTTCATCTTCAGTTATATTGGCTTTTTTAATTATTTTATCATAATGTTTTTTTGTAAATTCATTAAAATATCTTTCAATGATATGAATTGCGAGCTTAATTGCCTTATCGTTATTATCTTTTCTTTGTAATTGTAACAGTAGGCACTCCTGAAGATTTCTTGCTCCAATACCTGCTGGATCAAATTCCTGAATAATTTTTAAAACATTTAGGATTTCTTCTAAA